>NZ_LXWA01000054.1:0-31016 GCF_001652315.1 Psychrobacter sp. SHUES1
GTCAGCCACAATAGTTGTGGCGTTGTTAGCCCGTCTGTCACAAGCCTTGTTATTAGCATGCTTTGCTCGGTAACCTCGTAGGCTTTTATTGCGTCTAAGCTCTCTTGATATGGTACTGGGACTTCTGTTTAACGCCCTCGCTATAAAATTAATACTATGTTTTGCCCCTTTAAGGACATAAATCTGGTATCGTTCACCTAGGCTTAGATGTGTATAGCTCATGGTTGCAATCTCACTTTGGTCGGTGGATAAAAACTTTGATGCTAGCGCATCTAGGTCTTTTTTTCACCTTGCATTTGGTATTGCACTTCATGTGTTAATCTAAGAAATAAAAGAATTCGTTGAATATATTAGTATATATAGTCAGACCCCCAATGATGTTAATATCACCTAAAAAGAAAACTTTTGAACTGATATTTATTCTTATTAAGGGATAGCTTTAAAGTTAATATCGATAGCGAAGAAAGATTCAATATTAGAGTAAACCCAATATTATTTAAAACTATTATTTATTAGGTGGCATACACCCCAATACTATGGTGCCCGAAATAACATTAACCTCTCCATTACAATGGATTTATTTTACACTGATGATTCGAAAAAGACCTAAATACTATCACTTGTATAGTGTAGAAGACTTAGGTATGAAATCACTTTTCTCAGATGGTATTGTTAATATTCGGGTTTGAGGGTTTCAATTAAAGAGAAACATCAAATTCTATAATCTCTTCAATAAATTTAGCTTCGATAGGTGATAAAGCGCGGTCTTTATGCCAAAAAAGATATACGGGTATATCAGCAATACCTTCGTTTGGCGGCAAACGTCTGAGCTTAGACTCTAGGTGCGTTGCGGCAATAAACTGGTCAGGTAGCGCACCAATGCCATAGCCGGTATAAATCAGGCGCACCGCTTCATCTAAATTGTTGGTATAAGCACTAATGCGACCAGTAATATCATGGTTTTCTTTAAATACCGTAATTGGCGAAAGCACATCACCAATATCTTCACTATTAAAAGCTATAAAATCTTCTTTTAATAGACTGTCAAAACTCAAATCAGGCACTGAAAATAGAGGATGATGGTAGCCGCAGTATAGATAATATCGCTGAGTAAATAATAATTGCTGATTAAGGATTTCTGGGATATGTCGGGCTAAGCAGATACCCACAGCAGGCGTCTTTTGTTTGAGGTTATTTAAAATATCCATACTTGATTTTACTGTCAAATCTAAAGTGATATTTGGATATTTTTTTTTGAAATATACTAAAAAATCATTGTATTTTGGATTATGGAGTCGACTGGCGACCAGCAATTTAATCTCGCCTTCTAAGAGATGTGAATTGCTACCCTTCATAGCCTCAATTGAGGTTATTTCTGTAAATATCGTTTGGGCAACTTGAAGACAGTAATGACCGATGGGTGTAAGCTCTAACGGTTTGGTATTACGAATGACCAGCTGACTTTCGAGCTGCTCTTCAAGCTTTTTAAGGTTTTGACTGACCGCTGATTGGGTAATATTTAAGCGATTTGCAGCTGTACTAATACTCCCTTCCTCATAGATAACAATTAATACATGAAGTAATGTCCAATTCAAGCTATCGGCTAATTTCTGTTGCAGCATGGTAGTTTCAGCACTTATACTCTAGATATATTGATAACCAATCAACATGAAAGGCCTGCTAAAAACACAGAGGATTTAGTTTTTATGATACTCATCCAGCCTGTGAATGTTTAACGCACCTTTCATCATTGTCCTCAGCTTATAATACAATATAGCTAGAGATAACGGGACTGTATAAACGCTTATTTATTATATAGCTTAAAATTTACGAACTCATTCATCCCACAAGGACCAAGCTCGCGGCCAAAACCTGAGCGCTTAACACCACCAAAAGGCATTTCAGCTGCTGTCCCCGGTGCTTGATTAAACGTCACCATACCAACATTCAGCCGCTCGGCGATTGCTTGTCCACGTGCCATATCTTGCGTATGAATACATGCTCCTAGACCAAATGGCGTATCGTTAGCAAGCCTTATAGCCTCCTCAATATCAAGCGCTTTATATACGACAGCTACTGGTCCAAACAGCTCATCATGATAGGCTTGCATATCTGGGGTTACGTCAGCTAATAGCGCAGGTTTAAACCATGCCCCCGATTTTGCTATCTGTCCACCAGCTACTAGCACTGTAGCACCTTGCGTTATGGCATTATCATATTGTGCTTGAATAATCTCTAAAGCTTGGCTCGAGGATAATGGTCCTAAAAAAGTCTCTTTGCATAGAGGATCAGCAGGCTCTAACGATTCAACTTTATGGGTTAATTTTTCTACAAATTCCTCATAAATATCCGCTTGTAGAATAATACGTTTTGCGGCGTTACATGCTTGATCGATATCTGCATCTGCATCTGCATCTGCATCTGCTAAGACTATAAAAGGATCCGAACCTCCTAATTCAAGTAACACCTTTAGGTAAGCCTGCTTGTGCCAATATAGTAGTAATAGCTACAGCAGACTCTGGACATGAGGGCACATGCTTCAACACCATCGCATTACCTAACATCAAGTTCGGTGCAATAAATCTTGCTACCTGATAATGAGAGTACTTCCATGGCATGATGCCCAGCAATACTCCGATAGGTTCTTTTTTTACTACGGCGTTTTGAGCATTAGGCAAATCTGCTGTCGGCAAAAACTCCTCACCATACTTGCCATAATAGCGAAATATTTCACTGACTAATGCAAGCTCTCCCTCACCTTGCACCACAGGCTTACCCATTTCGCGTGCCATAATTTTCGCTAAGGCTTCCCGTTGCTTGTCATACAGATCAGCAATATTAGTTAATATGCGTACACGCGAGTTGATATCAATTGTACGCCACTCCTGATAAGCATCATTTGATTCGGTAATGATAGCCTGTACTTCGTGATCAAAATGGTTGACATATTGCTTTTCGATCTCGCCAGTCGCCGGATTCGTTACTTAATAGCTTGTCATAATACTTCCTTGTTATGAATAATTATTAGCATAAGATATTAATTAGATTGACAGCTAGGGCGTTAACTCATCAGGATCAGTAATCACGTGCAACAATACCGTTTTACGTTCTTTTGTGACGACATGTATCGCCTCAGTGACACTCGCTTTAATATCGTTATTGCTAGTGATTCGTATGCCATGTGCTCCAAAGGCGTTAGCGAGTGCTGCAAAGTCAGGATTTTGTAGCTGCGTACCAGATACCCTATCAGGATAATGTGCTTCTTGATGTTGACGGATAGTACCAAACTGCTGATTGTCCATCAAAATAATTAAAACAGGAGCATTATAACGAATGGATGTTGATAATTCCGCTTCATTCATCATAAATTCGCCATCGCCAGTGATCACAATCGATAGGCGTTCTGGCGACTCTAAAGCAGCAACAATACCTGAAGGCAAGCTATAGCCCATCGCGCCATTTCTGGTACTGAGCTGACTTGGGAAAGTATGCGTAGGCAGATAACGCTGCGCCCATAAACAATGATTGCCAGCGCCAAAACTATAGACAGTATCGGTAGGTAACTGCTCAGTAAGTGCTTCGATAACTTGAGTCATACTGGCATATTTCTGATAAGTATCTTTTTTCTCTACATTGTCAATTGCTGCGAGCGTTTCTGGAAACGCGCAGTCTTTTCGTTGCTGTTCATGACAATACTTAAACCAACTATCACGCGACTCTGAGGCTGTTATTGACGCTTGGCTGATTGCTTTGATAAAGCTAATAGGGCTGGCGACGATATGCTCAGTCACTGAGCCACTATGACCGCGCAAACTGGTGTCTAAATTAACAATATAATTGGGTTTATCAAATGACTGGCGCAATTTATAGCCATCACTAGCGACATCACCTAACACAGTACCTATCGTCAGCAGTATATCAGCCGTTTCAATAAGAGCGGCACACTCATCTGAGCGCCCGTAACCTAGATAACCTGCGTGGGCAGGAGAATCAAAAGCCACTCTGTCTGAGGCCCGCCAATCATGAATAACAGGAATACAATTGTCTTCGGCAAACTTCGTTAGCTGTACAGAAGCCTCTGTCGTCCAATTTTGTCCTCCTGCAAAAATCAGTGGCTTTTCAGCAGCCGATAAGGCATTTAATATGACATCAAGATTGTCATTGCATACAGCGCCTTCAGCAACAGGTATCACTGGATGCAATTGCCCATGAAACTCCTGCTGAATGATGTCTTCAGGCAGTCCCACCACGACAGGGCCTGGTCGCCCTTCTAAAGCTGCATGAAATGCTTTTGCCACAATCTCAGATGCTCTTGACACTTCATCTAATATGAATACACGCTTACACTGACTAGAGAACCACTGCTTAGGGTCAAATTCTTGAAACGACTCACGGTCTCTATCGGCAACAGGAATGAGCCCAACGAACAATATAAGTGGTACACCATCCTGCCATGCAGTATGAATACCAGTATAAGCTTGCGCCGCGCCCGGTCCACGGGTCACCATGGCAATACCTGGCTGACCCGTAAACTTACCATGAGCATCTGCCATATAGGTACAAGCGGCTTCGTGTCGGCATACAACTGTTTGGATATCAGCGTTATATAATCCATCTAATACCGAGAGATAACTCTCACCAGGAACGACATAGGTGCGACTGACCCCATGTAATTGCAGACTATCTACGATCGCTTGACCACCATGGATTATATTATTCATTATTAGTCCCTTAATTTTTTTAACGAGCCGGTTAAATGTAATTTTTTTCTAGTCTTATCACTACAACTGTTAGGTTATAGCCTATTAAAATCACTAATTATTTTTCTGTGTATTAGACAGTAAAAAAACCTAATAAATTAGCGATAAATAGCAAAGCAATACCTGTTAGGAAAATTAGCCCCACGATTGCCCATATGTTCATTACGGTAGATAATTTTTTATGATCTTTAATTAATACATAGTTCAGTCCGCCAACAATAGGTGCAGCAATAAAAGCAGCTATCATTGCAAATTTAAGCATTGAGCCAAGTTGACCGGTAAAGAAGATAATGATGATCAATCCTCCAACAATAGCGTAGGTTGTCCAGAAGAATATTTGTTTATTAGTAATCTCTTTATTACCTTTGAAAAGTCGTAAGCATTCAGAATTTGCGCGCGCTGTTCCGTCTGCACTTGTGAGTGTGGTACCAAACATACACATGAAAGCCACGAAAGCCACGAGGAATTTAGACCATTCACCGATAGTAGCTGTATACATGTTAATTAGTTGACCAACGTAATCACTACCTGCTGTTTGGATCTCTTGACCTGAGCCATATTGAACAAATACTCCTAGCGCTAAAAACACTAACGCCAGAACTGTAGAGACTGAATACCCTACGTTAAAATCAATCAGACCTTGACGATGAGTGGTATTTTCAGCCTTAATTTTTGCAGATATCCACATTGAGTTAATTGCAGAAAACTCCATTGGTGCAGGCATCCATCCCATTAGAGCGACAAGAAAACCTAAAGTCGCTAGATTCCAAGGTGACGTTGCAACAAAGTCTGCTGTCATAACAGTAGGTTTTCCTGCGGCCATAATGACAGCGACAAGAGAGCCAAACGTCAGAGCGATAATAATCCACTTATTAACGCTATCAAGCAGCTTGTAATGCCCTGCAACCAAAAACACCCAAGAAATACCCATTACAATAACAGATAGTGTAATAGTTGATAGCTCAAGGCTAGCAGGTAGCATAAACCCTAGAATAGCAGCACAAAGTAAAGCTACAGCGCCCGTACCTACTACCGACGCAAACATAGACAAAAAAAGATAAACGCCCAAGTAAACTTTTGATTTTTTATAGTAACCAGCGATTAAAGATTCACCAGTACCATAAACATAGTCGGTACCAAAGCGAAAAAATGGATACTTTAATAGATTAGTTATTATTATAAGACCTGCAAGCTGCCAACCATAAGTTGCCCCAGCTTGAGTGGAAGATATTAAATGCGAGCCACCGATAGCTGCAGATGCCAATAAGATACCTGGACCAAGGGTGCGCCAACTGAAGTTGTTTTGCACATCGCTATTAATCGAAGTAGAAGTTAATTGTTTAGACATAACAGCCTCGCACTAGTAATAGTAAAAAACGAAGTCTGACTATCGGCTGCACTTACTGCTTTAAAATAAATCTCGGCATAACCGAGCATTTTTAGAATTGAAACCCTCATACTCAACATCCTTGTTGTTTTTAATTAATCAAATCTTAGCCATGTCTAATCAATTTAAATGCCTTAAATGTCATAACTTGTGTCATTCGTCGCTAATGACACAAAAATAACCAGACAAATCGAAATTGGAAAACCCACGAATATAGGATGCAAACCGAATGGGTGGCCGAGGATTTGCCAAATTACTGCTACAATAAGACCAACCCACATTGCCAATGTTCCACCTAATCGAGTTGCTTTTTTCCAGAACAATCCAGCAAGGACTGGCGCTAGTAAACTTGATACTAACATAGCTGCACCTGTCACCCACAAGCTGACTAACTGAGGGATATATAGCGCTAAGAATAAAGAGAAAACTGAAACCAATACAACTGAAACGCGACTATATTTTAATAGGCGACTATCCAAATCAGGTGTTTCTTCGAGTCTTGGTTTAATGATATCGTTTATAATTGAAGAGGCACCTGCCATACAGAAAGAATCAGCTGTTGATATTACTGTTGCAAGTAGAGCAATAATCATAACCACAACCATCGGAAAGCTAAATACTTCGCCAATAATTGTATAATAAGTAAGGCTTGCTTCAATCTCACCTAGATTCAGTCCAAAACGCCCCATAACACCGGTTGAAATAATAAAAACGCCTGTTATAAACGTCAAAATAATTGAAATCCAGTAACCATTTCTAGCTATCTTAGCGCTTCCGGCAGCCCAAAATCTCTGCCACAAGTCTTGTCTCACAAATTGATAAGCCCCAATAGTTAATAAGTAAACCAAAACTTCTGAAGGGGCTATACCAAGAATACTTAAAAAGTCATTCTGATTGGCAAGCGCAGCTTGTCTAGATACTTCTTGCAAGCCACCGGAAGCTATGATGACCGTTACAAAAAGCACAAAAATACCAATGGTTTGTATCGTTCCATGAAACGCATCTTGCCAAATGACTGACTTCATTCCCCCATAATATGTCTTTAAGGTAAGCAAAACCCAACTGATTAAAATACCTGTCGTTATATCTAACCCCATTGTTAGATTAAGTACGGTAGCAATGGCTGCAAATTGCATTCCGGTTAACGAACAATTAGCAACCAAGACACTAATAACAGTAGGAATTCGAGCGCCCTCACCAAACCTCAAAACTGTGAAATCTGCAATCGTTACCATGTGATATTTTTCGCCAAGGATACGAATCTTCTTTAACAAGAACCCAAGTGTAAGTATGCCTGAAATGGCAATTGCTAGATTGAGCCATTGCTGACCCATTCCATATAAGAAGCCGTTTTGCATGAAACCTAATAATGTCGCACCACCAACTGCAGTCCCTACAAAAGTTAAAACCAGAGGGAATATTGATACAGATCTTCCCGCAACGTTATAATCATCGTAGGTTCTAATACTTGTCTTATGAATATAAAAAGACACTCCAAATAGAAAGAAGAAATATACCACCACCAAAGAACCTAAAATCAAACGTTCAGTTGAACCATACATACTTTGCTCCCTCTTTTTTTATCTGTTGAATTCCTTTTAACAGATATTGCTCGCTTTTTAGTTGTTGATTATATCTTTTGAGAGAAACCCAGAGATAAAAGCTTGTAGGTTCTCATTAAGCTTTTCTATGCAATACCCTCCTTCAACCAGCACAATAATAGGTTTATTTAGTGTTTTAAGTTTCTGTGCGAGGGTTTTAAAACCTTCCGTACTAACGTTACATTTGGCTTGTGGATCATCTTTATAGATATCAAACCCTAAGACATGAACAATAACATCTGGGTTAAACAGTTTTAAAGTTTCGATTGAGCGATCAACATAATGAAAAAATCCAGCTTCATCTGTACCGTGCGGCATCGGAAAATTGATGTTATAGCCATAACCCTCTCCCTCACCTCTCTCATGCTCATGACCAGCGACTACAGGATAGAAATTGATGGGGCTACCGTGTACAGAAGTGTATAGCACATCTTTACGGTGATAAAATATTTCTTGAATACCTTGACCGTGGTGCATATCTGTATCGATGATGGCAATCTTTTGAAATTTTTGACGAAGATACTGCGCAATGATGGCTGCATTATTTAGATAACAAAAACCACCTGCTGCGTTTTTACGAGCATGATGACCTGCAGGTCTGGTCAGACATATTTGCACATTATTTTGATTATGGTTTTGATTGACTTCATCCTTTAATAAGGCATCAGCAGCGTTTAGTGCCGTTTGAGCTGACCAATAAATAGAGGTCCATGAATGCTTGCCAATGGGAGCACTTCCATCGGCTTGATATTTCGCCGCTTTTGCTAAGATTCCAAGACCAGAATTATTCTGAATATAAACGGTCGTCTGAACTTCCTCGCCCATTTCCTCATCGACAGCCATCCACTCATCATAGCCGTGCTTTAAAAAATCAACATAATCCAAATCATGTACGGCTAAAATCGGCGCGATTCCTATATCTTTAGCGGTCGTTACTGCTAAGCCTAAATCTTTTGGTGCCTTCAAAAGCTCAACCAATCGCTCAGGTTTTTCTTGAGGCTCACGCATTTTTCCACGCGAGAAATAGGTCTTTGGATGATGAAGCTTTTGCTTTTCATGGCTATAAATTTTCATGCTGTACATTTCCTTGTTTCTAAAAAACTTATTTTTTGGCGAATAAGCGTGTTAACTGCCTATCAAAATCATTGACACGTTTTAAAAGCACTTGAGAATTCATATTAAAAAATCTAATACCTCTCTCATGATTATCTCGTTCTATCTCGTTCTATCTCGTTGTAGGCAATCTCGTTGTAGGCGGCACCAAATCTGATACTTAATAACATTCAATTAATATATGTTGCTGAAAAGCGACAGTCAAACGTTATAAATTAATAGCGGATATAAGTATAGCTAATGCCCGTTAAGTCAGTATTTGTTAAGTCTATTTAAGAAATCAGATTGAAATCACTCTTATGACAAGAACTGTCAAGAAGACAGCTACAATAAAAAAATTAGTGAGGATTAATTGCAGAATAAATAACGCGTAGGAGATACGGTAATTTGTTGTAGACGATGCTAAATAAGATAAATACTTTGAATGTATACACTAGACTGGTACAAATTTTGCTTGCTGTGCCGACGCTGCTCAATGCTGCGAAAAATCTATATCAGTTACACTGTGTCTCTTTTATAGTGACTTAACGGTATTTGACGTGACAATTAATTTTTTTAGCTCAAAGGACTAGGACGTGTCCTCAATTCAATCGATGGACATCTAAATGGACTAAAAATGAGAACACGCCCTAATTGGATACACTATCGATAAAAATAGATGGGTGAGTTGATTTATAGGGCTCGAAATCAAAAACCTTATACTAAGAGATTATCAGATTCGTCAGTGAAAGCTTTATTTAAAAATAAAGCTTACAGCTCTCCTGCAAACTGATAACGATCTCCTGCATGCCACATTTTTACAAAGGTCAGTACTTGCCCTGCTGAATACGTCCGACGTCGCAGCACCAATGTCGGTGAATTTACAGGAATTTGCAAAGCCTTAGCAATCTCTTCAGGAGCCGCTAATGCCTGAATGATATAGCTACCACGCTCAAGTGGGCTCTTGGCAATGAGGTAGTCACTGGTGTTTACCACATTAAAATCCTGCTCAATAAAATCTGGTACTTTTATCGCATCCACCCAACGTTCTTCAAACTGAATCGGCTGACCATCAGCGAAATGAATGATCTTTACTTCATATAAAATAGCTGCTTCATTGCTATCAGTAGTGCTAATAGAGTCCTTTAAATCAGAAACCACAAATTCTTCGTCAATATTAAACTTGTCTCGCATTTCATCGTCTAACATGCTTGCAGTAACAATACGTTTACTCACAACATGAGCTTGGTAATTGCGATTGGCAGATTTTAAATCTTGGGCTATATTGCGCACTTCTACAAAGGTATGATTGAACTGCTGCTGAGCAACAAACGTCCCTGACCCTTGTCTACGTTCTAATACCCGCTCCTCGCTCAATTCTTTTAAGGCGCGGTTTACGGTCATTCGCGACACACCAAACTCTTTTGCCAATGCCATTTCGGTGGAGATGGCTTCACCTGCCTGCCATTTACCCGAATGGATATTATCCAATATGGCGCTTTTAATCCGCTGATATGCTGGAACTGCTTTCGTCATTTCACGCTTCACCTTTGTCATGCTCATCTTTAAATGCTGACTGCAAACTGTGCAAGTGCTGACATAATATCATGAGAATTATTATAATCACTATTAGCACAGCCTTTCGAGCAAGCTGACCTTATGAATAGGTTGGCTACTATAAAAAAACCTTGCATGAAAAAATAATTACTGATAATTTGTATATACAACTTTACGTTAGTGCAAATAAATTTAGCATACTGACCGTGAAAAGCTCATTTTGATTACCACATTGTCTCAACAGATATCACAAGGATAGGCTCATGACCACTAATAATGGATTAAATAAAACCCCTGAATATACTCGCCGTGACGAGAGTCGCAATATCGCAGCGCCGACTGGCAGTACGCTGAATTGCAAGAGCTGGTTGACCGAAGCGCCTTATCGTATGCTACAAAACAACCTACACCCTGATGTGGCCGAAAACCCAAAAAGCTTGGTTGTATATGGCGGTATCGGACGCGCCGCTCGTAACTGGGAAAGCTATGATCAAATCCTAGAGTCACTCAAAGAATTAGAAGACGATGAGACATTGTTAGTGCAATCTGGCAAGCCGGTTGGCGTCTTTCAAACTCATGAAAATGCGCCGCGTGTATTGATTGCCAACTCTAACCTTGTACCGCGCTGGGCAACGTGGGAGCATTTCAACGAACTGGATCGTAAAGACTTATTGATGTACGGTCAGATGACTGCGGGTAGTTGGATCTATATCGGTACCCAAGGTATCGTTCAAGGTACTTATGAAACCTTTGTCGAAGCAGGTCGCCAGCATTATAACGGTAGCTGGGCAGGACGTTGGATTTTGACTGCTGGTCTTGGTGGTATGGGCGGTGCGCAGCCATTGGCCGCGACTTTTGGTGGCGCAACCTCTCTAAACATCGAATGCCAACAGTCGAGTATTAATTTTCGCTTGCGTACCGGCTATGTCGATAAGCAAGCTGATGACCTAGACCATGCTTATGAGCTCATCAAGCAGCATACTGCCGCAGGCGAAGCCGTTTCTATCGCCTTACTTGGCAATGCCGCTGATATCTTGCCTGAGATGGTCAAGCGTGCCAATGCCGGTGAAATCAAACCTGATTTGGTGACCGACCAAACATCAGCCCACGATTTAATCAATGGCTATCTACCAAGTGGCTGGACGATTGAGGAATGGAAGTCAGCACAAGAAAACCCTGAGCAACATGCAGCGCTAACCAAAGCCGCTGCTCAGTCTTGTGCCGTACACGTACAGGCGATGCTAGATCTACAAGCCATGGGTATCCCAACGACCGATTATGGCAATAACATCCGTCAGGTGGCTTTTGATCAAGGGGTAAAAGACGCCTTTAGTTTCCCAGGTTTTGTCCCTGCTTATATACGTCCGCTGTTTTGCCAAGGTAAAGGGCCATTCCGCTGGGTCGCATTATCAGGGGATCCAGAAGATATCTACAAAACCGATCAAAAGATTAAAGAGCTTTTCCCTGAAAACACCCATATCCATCGCTGGCTTGATATGGCAAAAGAGCGCATTCAATTCCAAGGTCTGCCAGCCCGTATATGCTGGTTAGGTCTTGGTGAGCGTGATAAAGCGGGTCTTGCCTTTAATGAGATGGTCAGAAACGGCGAGCTAAAAGGCCCTATCGTTATCGGTCGTGACCATTTGGATACTGGCTCTGTTGCCAGTCCAAACCGCGAAACCGAAAGCATGAAAGATGGCTCAGATGCGGTCTCTGACTGGGCATTATTAAATGGCATGCTCAATGTCGCAGGCGGCGCCACTTGGGTGTCATTGCATCATGGCGGCGGCGTTGGTATGGGTTACTCGCAACACTCAGGCATGGTCATCGTCGCTGATGGTACAGATAGCGCTGCCAAGCGCTTGTCACGCGTACTGGTCAATGACTGCGGCTCAGGTATCATGCGTCATGCCGATGCTGGCTACGAGCTGGCGATTAAAACTGCTCAGGATTATGGTCTAAATCTACCGATGATTAAGTAGTTTTCATAGAAAAACAGACAACATGATTTTATCAAGGACGATAATATGACCAAGCAAGATACTATAAACCTTGGGCAAACTGAGCAAGATGCCAACACCATGCCGGATACAACCGCGTCAGAGACCCTGCTATCAAAACCTATTGCCCTACTACAGCTGATTGTATTTAGTACGATAGGTTTGGTGATGTTTTTTGTCCCTTTTACCATTGGTGACAAAAGTACGATTCTGTTCGACCATGGAGCCACCTATCTGGTCAATCAGCAGCATACATTATCTGTGACCTTATTATTTGTGCTGATGATATTTGGGGTGAGCAAACCATTTATCGATGGCTCATGGCGTAAAAATATCACGCATAAAATTTTAACGGTTTTTAAAGTGCTCGGCTTAGTGCTAGCCGTGATGTATATCACCGGTAACGCGCCAGCCTTTATGATGGAAAAGGATATGCTGCCGTTTTTATTTGAAAAACTGGCATTACCTGTTGGTATGATTGTGCCGCTTGGGGCATTGATTCTGGCGTTCTTAGTGGGTTTTGGTTTGCTTGAGATGGTTGGTGTATTGATGCAGCCGATCATGAAACCTATCTGGAAAACGCCTGGCGCATCAGCGATTGATGCCGTTGCCTCTTTTGTGGGCAGTTACTCAATTGGGCTATTAATTACCAATCGTGTTTATCTACAAAAGCAGTATTCTGCGCGTGAAGCTATTATCATTGCCACAGGTTTTTCTACCGTGTCTGCCGCATTTATGGTCATTGTCGCCAAAACATTGGGACTGATGGAATTTTGGAATCTATTTTTTTGGTCAACGCTAGTGATTACCTTTATCGTTACCGCCATCACTGCCCGCATTCCACCAATTAGTCTATTTGATAATGAAGTAGATCGTCCAAATTTAGACTATAAAAGAGGCGCGCGTCTAAAAGCAGCTTATGAGCTGGGTTTATCCACGTCACGCCATGCATCGGATTTTAAACACATTCTATGGACTAACTTTCGTGATGGTTTGATCATGGCGGCAGCGATTGTGCCCTCTATCATCGCCGTTGGACTCACTGGTTTATTATTGGCCAAGTATACGCCCGTATTTGACGCCCTAGGACTGCTACTTTATCCCTTTACTTGGTTGGGCGGTTTGCCAGAGCCGCTCGTCGCTGCCAAAGGCATGTCAGCAGGATTGGCTGAGATGTTCTTGCCGGCATTATTGCTCAGTGAAGCGGATATGTTGACCCGTTACGTCGCAGGCGTCATCTCTATTAGCAGTGTGCTGTTTTTTTCTGCCATGATTCCTTGTGTACTAGCAACTGAAATTCCCATCTCTGTTGGCAAAATGGTCATCGTTTGGTTCCAGCGTGTGGCACTTAGTATATTGTTGGCAGCAGCTTTTGGACATTTGGCAATATCGTTTGGTTGGATAAGTTAAGATAAATTGCACCTATTAATACACTCACAACATCACTACCCCACCATATAATAAATACGGCTAATAACATTTAACATTAGGACTACCATCATGACTGCTATCAAGAAACTAACCCTACAGCCACGTCAACTTAGCTTTGAGATACTACGCGATATCTATGAGCAGCCCGTCATATTGACCTTGCCTGAGAGCGCCTATGAGGCGATAGATGCCTCACACGAAGATGTACAAACGATTATCCGCCGTGATAAAAGCGCTTATGGTATCAATACTGGCTTTGGTCTATTGGCAAAAACCCGTATCAGCGATGACCAGTTAGAGTTACTACAGCGTAACCTTATCGTCTCTCACTCGGTGGGTACGGGTGAAGCGTTACCAGCCAATGTGGTTCGACTGATTATGGTGATGAAGGTGACCAGTTTGGCACAAGGCGTCTCTGGCGTACGCTGCGCCGTGGTCGATAGCTTGCTGGGTTTAATTAACAATCAAATTACCCCAAATATCCCTGCTAAAGGCTCAGTAGGTGCCTCTGGTGACCTCGCACCTTTATCACATATGACACTAGCGATGATGGGCGAAGGTCATGTCTATGTTGATGGTAAAAAAGTCCTGGCCGCTGATGCACTAGCGCAGCATGGTCTTGAGCCTATCACCCTAGCAGCCAAGGAAGGCCTTGCCCTGATTAACGGCACTCAAGTATCAACGGCATTGGCACTACGTGGTTATTTCTTAGCACGTGATTTGCTTGAGACAGCAACCATCGTCGGCTCGCTATCTATCGATGCCGCCAAAGGCTCAGATGCGCCATTTGATGCGCGTATCCACGAAGTACGTGGTCATCATGGTCAAATCGAAATCGCTAAAGCGCACCGTCAGCTGATCAAAGGCAGTGCTATTCGCGCCTCACACGATGGCGAGCAAGACGACAGAGTACAAGATCCTTACTGCCTGCGTTGCCAGCCCCAAGTGATGGGCGCATGCCTTGATATCATCAATCAAGCAGGCAAGACGCTATTGATTGAATCAAATGCTGTCACGGACAACCCACTTATCTTTAACAATGATGACGGTCCCGTTGCTATCTCTGGCGGTAATTTCCATGCTGAGCCAGTGGCTTTTGCTGCCGATATTTTAGCTTTAGCTATTGCCGAGATTGGCTCTATGTCTGAGCGCCGTATTGCTTTGCTTATCGATGCGACTTTATCAGGTGGTTTGCCGCCATTCTTAGTGGATAATGCTGGGGTCAACTCAGGCTTTATGATTGCTCATGTGACGGCAGCAGCGCTCGCCTCAGAGAACAAATCTATCGCCCATCCAGGTAGTGTCGACAGCATTCCAACTTCTGCTAACCAAGAAGATCATGTGTCGATGGCAACCTATTGTGCCCGTCGCTTATATGAGATGGCACAAAACACCGCCACTATTATCGGTATTGAGCTATTAGCTGCAGGTCAAGGTATCGACTTCCATCGCGGACTAGAAACCTCAGAGCCGTTGACAGTGGCACATCAGAAACTACGCGAGCAAGTGACCTTTTATGATAAAGATCGCTACCTAGCCTCTGATATCGAAGCAGCAAAGCAGCTGGTATTAGACGGTACGCTTGCTGAGCATTGGCAGTCATTACGCAATAATTGGTATGATTCTAAATAACGGCTGATTGATAAAAACTGGTTGATAAAGGCCAATAGCATAAAAGCGAATAAAACAAGGAAGCTGGCGATGACCTCTCTGACAAATAAAGCAGCGAGCACGATTATCCATACAAAATCTGTGAGCCATACGGCAGCTGATATTAGTCGCTGGACAGGGCGTGCAGAGCCGTTTGAGACAGCTCGTGCCCGCTACTGGTATCAAATAGCGCAGCCTTATACCTTTGGTAGCGCCAGTCAGCAAAACGGCCAACGTGTTGGGCTGGTCGGTTTCGCTTGTGATCAAGGCGTTAGACGCAATCAAGGACGCGTGGGTGCAAGAGCGGCTCCGCCCTTGATTCGTCAAGCATTTGCAGCACTGCCCGTCATCGCTGAATTACAACAATGCTTCGATAATCAACTGTCAACCCTATTAGGTGATGCAGGCGACATTCATTGCCATGATCATGATGACTTTGCCGCAGATATGCTAGAACAAGCACAGGTTAAATATGCCGATAAGGTAAGCCATATTATTAAAAAAGGCGGCTTACCTATCGGTCTTGGTGGTGGTCATGCCATTGCTTATGGTAGCTTTTTAGGATTATGGCAAGCACTACAGCCGACAGATATTACCAATGCTACAAAGGCGCTACCGCGTATTGGCATTATTAACTTTGATGCGCATCTGGACATTCGCCAGTCTGATGTCGCAACATCTGGCACACCATTTCGACAAATTGCCGAGCACCTTGATGAACATGGTCAGCCGTTTAACTATTGCTGTATCGGCGTCAGTCGTTTTTCCAACACTGCTGCGCTCTTTGATCGTGCTGAGCAACTGGGCGTGCATATCATCAGTGATGAAGAGTGCACCAATAAAAAGTGGGAAAAAATTGCTACTCAAATAACCAGTTTCATCGATAACGTTGATATTATTTATTTATCCATTGATATGGACTGCTTACCATCTAGCGTTGTACCTGGTGTTAGTGCACCAGCTGCGTACGGTATTGAGCTCAGTTTCGTTGAGCGCGCGGTCAAACTTATTTTGTCCTCAGGAAAAGTAAAAGTAGCGGATATTGCTGAGATTAATCCAACCTTTGATATTGATTCGCGTAGCTGCAAAGTTGCAGCAAGACTACTGGCGACGATTATAGAGCAGCATTTACTGACCTTATAAATAAAGAAAGGCTTTTAAATATTAAGCAGGAGCTTATTATGAACCACTCTAATGCACAAATACTCGAAGATTCTATCAATACCAAAGATTCTATGAATAGCTTGGCTGACTTCGATCACATCATTATTAATGCCAATCTAGCAACCTTTTCAACACACTACGGATTTGATATTTATAGCCACAATCAAAACAATGGTCAAAATGAAGCCACACCTTATGGTCAGCTAGAAAATGCTGCTATTGGTATTAAAGATGGTAGAATTTCATGGATCGGAGCACATACGCAAGTAACGCCCTACCTAACGCACTATCAAAATCAACAAATCACAGACGCTAATGGTCATTGGATAACGCCGGGATTGATTGATTGTCATACTCATATTGTCTATGGCGGCAATCGCAGTAATGAGTTTGAAGCACGATTACATGGGGCTAGCTACCAAGATATCGCTGCTCAAGGCGGCGGTATTGTATCAACAGTTCGTTCTACTCGCGAAGCCAGTAGCGATGAATTATTTGCACAAAGTGAAAAGCGCCTGCTTGCTTTGATAAAAGAAGGTGTAACCAGCATCGAGATTAAGTCGGGCTATGGCTTAGATTTAGACACTGAACGTAAAATGCTGATAGTGGCGCGCAAACTTGGTGACAAGCACAACATTTATGTTAGCAGCACTTATTTAGCTGCTCATGCCCTACCGCTTGAATATAAAGACCGTGCGGATGATTATATTGAACAAGTTTGCCAGTGGTTGCCAATCTTACATGCTGAAGGTCTGATAGATGCGGTTGATGGTTTTTGTGAAAATATCGCTTTTACTGCTGAGCAAATTAAACGCGTCTTTGATACTGCTCATTCGTTAGACTTGCCAGTGAAACTACATTCTGAACAGCTATCAAATATAGGCGCTAGTGCTTTGGTGGCAGAATACCAAGGTCTATCAAGCGATCATCTTGAACACTTAGCAGAGGAAGATATTAAAAAGATGGCCGTAAGCAACACAGTGGCCGTGTTATTACCAGGCGCTTTTTATACATTACGTGATACTAAGTTACCACCAATTGAAGAGTTACGTAAACATCAAGTACCGATTGCCATTTCGACAGATTGCAACCCTGGCACTTCCCCATTAACGTCGTTGTTATTAGCAATGAATATGGGCTGTACACTATTTTATTTAACACCTGAAGAAGTATTGGCAGGGGCAACTGTTCACGCGGCACAAGCATTAGGTCTAGCCAAAAAAGGCAGAATAGAAGTTGGTTACGATGCTGATTTAGCATTATGGGATATCACTCGCCTTGCTGATCTTGCCTATCAAATGGGTTTAAATCCTATTGAAGGTATTATGATTCAAGGTCAATGGTGTACGTAAGCAGGGTAAAAATACTGTCTAATAGCTTCAATCTAAGATCATAGCATTGCCGGCTCTATATTTGTCATATTTTCTAATAGGTGTTAAATGTATTATTTATTGTAAAATACTCTGCTAATTTTGTAAGAGGCCTACTAAAATAACTTTATTTCAACCACATATAGATAAATCCAGCTAGCTGCTAGCTTTTTTGATACATTGAACTGAATACTTGTCCCTTACTGTTAAGTATCAGTAGATAGCAGCCATAACTATTTAGACTTTTAGAGAGTATCAATACTATTAATTTGATACTATTTTGATACTCTAAATTTATTGATATGCATCTCTACTTGTTGATAGGTATATTTATCTTTTAATCCAATCCTTTAATATGAAAGGCTTTCAGACAATAATTGCAGCTAACTATCGCCATCCATTGTGTATTGTTGTTGTAAAAACAAGGACTCATAATCCTTTGGTCGTAGGTTCAAGTCCTACTGGGCCCACCAAATTCAAACCCTTACAGTAATTGACTTGTAAGGGTTTTTTATTGTCTAAAATTTATGCGAATGCATAGATATAATTAAATTTTTGATACTATCTTGATACTTTGACCCTTGTAGTAATTAAAGTATGATGACTATTAACACTATGGTTATGTCTGCTGCATGGGTGATATATGAAAGTTAAACTTACCAAAAAATTTATTGATTCAATAGACTACACCGCTAAAGGTACCGATATTTATATGGATGATGTATTGACTGGATTTGCACTACGTGTAGGTAAGGGTAATCCCCCCACTAAATAAGAACACTTAGAAATAGAGATTAACTGCTAAAATATATCAGCAGGAGAATCCTATGAAAAAGACACGCTTTACTGACAACCAAATCGTTAATATCCTAAAACAAGCCGAACAAGGTGTCCCTATCACCGAGCTGTGTCGTGAGCACAACATCAGCCAAAGTACCTTTTATAACTGGCGCTCAAAGTATGGCGGCATGGATGCCTCTTTGATTGCGCGCTTAAAAGAACTTGAAATTGAAAATGCACGTCTTAAGAAGATGTATGCTGATGAATGTCTTAAATCCGATATCCTACAGGATGCCATGACAAAAAAGTGGTAGCGCCCCAAAGGCGCAGGAAAATGGCTTGTCATTACATTGAAGAGCATGGTATTAGCATACGTCGTGCTTGCCGTATCTTTAACATCAGCGTGACCTGCTATTACCATAAGTCAATGGCCACGGATGAGAACCAGCAGATCGCGGACTTACTCATCAAACTGACTGATGAGAATAAAAACTGGGGCTTTGGTTTATGCTTTTTAAGCCTGCGTAATGTCATGGGACTGCCGTACAACCACAAGCGGGTATATCGCATCTACTGTGAGCTTGAACTCAACCTTAGAATCAAGCCCAAGCGTCGCATTAAACGCGCTAAACCAATACCATTAGCAGTACCTGATAGGATAAACCAAAGCTGGAGCATGGACTTTATGCACGACGGCTTAAATGACGGTCGCAGCTTTAGACTGTTTAATGTGATTGATGATTACAACCGTGAAGCGCTCACCGTTGAGATTGACTTCTCACTACCAGCACAAAGAGTCATACGCACATTAGACCAGCTCATTGAATATCGAGGCAAACCTGTACAAATAAGATGCGATAACGGTCCTGAGTACATTAGTAATGCGCTCAAAGACTGGGCTGAGCAGCAAAGCATTAACTTAAGCTATATTGAACCTGGCAATCCACAGCAAAATGCCTATGTGGAGCGCTTTAACAGAACCATGAGGTATGATTGGTTAAATCAAGAGCTGTTTGATAACTTAGAGCAAGTACGCACACAAGCAGAAAACTGGTTATATCATTATAATCATGAGCGCCCAAACATGGGCAATGGCGGTTTTACGCCCATACGGAAACTCAATCAAGCAGCTTAATTCTATTTGTTAGGTATCTTAGGTTTGAGAGGGTTACCGTGGGATGGAAGGTATCAACACGTATGACTACTGACATGGTCGTGAACGCATTGGCTAAAACAGTGAATGGCTCATACAAAATAGCAATGATTAAATATTTTAAAAGCAGATTGGCACGGTTTAGCAGATGTACAAATGCGACAGTAAATTAGATATATTGGTTCAATATAAAGCATGTACATAGGTGCATTCGTTTATTTACCCTATTTTGGATATTGACCCATGTAAATGATGAGATTAAGCCATTAAATAAAGTAGCCCAACTTGAATAAAAAGCCTCTGACAAACCTCACAGGGTTGAAGTGCTGCCTTTTATTCAAAATTTCAGGCAGCACCCTCATACATTTAAGCGTCGGTATGAGCTGGTAGTTTACTAGCCAAAACATCTACTTTTTCAATAGACGGTGGCTCTGAAAATAACTCATCGGCCTGAGCCATCAAAGCAGCTGCAACCTTGCCAGATAAATGTGCTTGGCGACCCGCCTCATCAGGAAATGCATCAAAAATACCGAATGTTGTAGGTCCAAGACGTAGGCCAAACCACGCAACTGTCGCAGGTTCTTCCATTACAATAGGTAAACCGGCTTTAAGGAAAGCTTCCACTTCGTCTTCTTTACCCGGTTTAGCTTCAAGACGGACATATAAAGCTGTTTTAAGCATGACTAAAACTCCACAATTGATTATAATTAAAACTTATTCTGACATTTCTAATGTATGCATGTCAGAAATTTTTGTTGTACAAAAGTTAAAAAAAATTTCCCATAACTGAGCCAAAATCTGGGTTTTTATCTCGACATAATGCTATGAATTTATTCAAGTTAATATCATTAACATTTGAATCAAAAAATTAAGATATGAGATGATTAAATTCAATCTTAGTTATATAAGGATCAATTGACTCTACCTTAGATTTATAAGCTGACCTCTTCATCTGGAAATTATATTGCTCAAGAAGCATTCAAGAACAACATTGTACATCCTCATATCTATGAAAGTTATTTAGCTAGGAATTTGCTGTGAAACTCTATATATTTCTCTATAAAGCTCGCAATGAAGTAATAGCTATGGTCATACCCTCCTCTTAGGTTAAGTGTAAGAGGATATTCTTGTTCCAAACAAATATTACTAAGAAGCTTAGGCCTTAACTGTTCTTCAAGAAAATCATCAGCTGTTCCCTGATCGACTAAAATAGGTAAATGAACTTCAGCGTTTTTGATTAATTCAATCGCATCATAGCTTTTCCATAAAGTTTCGGTTTCACCTAGGTAGTGTGTAAAAGCCTTTTTCCCCCAAGGTACTTGGCTAGGTGCAACAATTGGTGCAAAAGCAGAAATACTTTTATACAGCTCAGGATTTTTTAACCCAATTACTAATGCACCATGACCACCCATAGAATGACCCATAATACTTTGGACTTGATTGGTCGGAAAATTCAGGTTAGAGGATTCCATGCATGTCAATCATGATTCACATGCATGGAAAAGTATAAGGTCTGACGCAATTATTCGTAATGAATTACAGTACGAATTGACTTACCTTCATGCATTAGATCAAAGGCTTCATTGATCTGATCCAAGCCCATCGTATGTGTCACAAATGGTTCTAATTGAATTTTACCTTTCATGGCATCTTCAACCATTCCTGGAAGTTGCGTACGACCTTTTACGCCACCAAAGGCAGAACCTAGCCATTTACGACCAGTAACCAGTTGGAATGGACGGGTAGAGATTTCCTGACCTGCGCCAGCTACACCAATAATTACCGATTGTCCCCAGCCACGGTGTGCACTTTCAAGGGCTGAACGCATCACATTCACGTTACCAATACATTCAAATGAATGATCTACACCCCAGCCAGTCATTTCGACAATTACTTGCTGGATTGGTTTATCGTAATCTTTAGGGTTCAAGAAGTCCGTTGCACCAAACTCTTTTGCCAGCGCAAATTTATCTGGATTCATGTCAACCACAATAATACGCCCTGCTTTAGCTTGACGTGCGGCTTGTACGACTGCCAAACCAATACCACCTAAACCAAAGACCGCAACACTATCACCTTCTTGTACTTTAGCCGTGTTATGTACTGCACCGATACCCGTTGTTACCCCACAACCCAGTAAGCAGACATGTTCGTGATTGGCTTCAGGATTGATTTTAGCCAATGATACTTCTGCCACTACAGTGTATTCACTGAACGTTGAGCAGCCCATATAGTGGTAAATCGGTTGACCATTGTAGGAAAAACGAGTGGTACCATCTGGCATTACGCCTCTACCTTGAGTTTCGCGAACGGCAATACACAAGTTCGATTTTCCAGATTTACAGAATACGCACTCGCCACATTCAGCGGTGTAAAGTGGAATGACATGATCACCTGGTTTGACGCTAGTCACGCCTTCACCAACCTCGACTACAACACCAGCACCTTCATGCCCGAGAATAGCCGGAAAAACACCTTCAGGATCATCGCCAGACAAAGTAAATGCATCTGTATGACACACACCGGTATGGGAGATCTTGATTAATACTTCACCTTTCTTCGGTGGTGCAACATCAACTTCAACAATTTGAAGAGGTTGACCAGGACCAAACGCAACAGCAGCACGTGACTTCATGGAATAATTCCTTATACAGATCTATTTTAAATATGATTTTAGAATCTTGGCGATTTCAGCCAGTTCTTCTTTTCGTTGTTGTTCTGTGGTTTCACCTGATACTAAAGTGTCCTTTAAATGAACCTCCAACATCTCATTCATTAAACCATTAATAGCACCACGCACAGAGCATATTTGTTGCAGAATTGCACCACATTCCACATTGTCTTCTAACGCTTTTTCAATCGCTTGCGTCTGACCTTTGATCTTTCTGACACGTAGAAGAATCTTTTTTTTGTCTTCAACCTGATTAGGCATCAGACCTCCTTATTTGCTAGCATATATACTATAGTACCCCATAGTATAAAAAAAGCAATATTTTTTATAAACCTTAAAAATTTAGGTAGTGTTTCAAAAAGTATGCTGAGATTAAATGAAGTCACTATTGGCTCTGCAACTGGATGCCATAATTAACTTTCCGAATCTTTACAATAACTTATAAAATTAAACTTCTGACATACCCCCCCCCACTTTCGACTACCTCTTTACGAAACATGTTTCTCAGGGATTTTAAAAGCAAAAGCTCTTAGGCGACTTCCTCACGGATTTAGGCATGCATTCTGCTTCACAGAGCGACCCTTACCGCATCTTTCCTCCACAGACAAAGTGGTATGTCCTACCGCTAGAATATTGCGAGAAGCATTAATATCCGTATTCTTGCTAAAGCCACACTCAATACTGAACTAACACATCTAATCCGATGCCTTATTTTGCAATTATTTCCCTCAATACCTATAGTGAAAAACTTACCAATACTTTGCTGACAGCCTTTAAATGCAGTGATAAAATTTTCCCATTGATTACTTGAAATTCGGGTATAGTGAATACTTAACTGTTTCAACTTTTCCTTCAGTCGTTGGACTATAGCTATATCTCCTTTACCCCAAACATAAGTAACAATTTCTCCTGTTTTTTCAGCACACATCACTTTTCAAAGTAGCATAAATTTCGTATCTTTCATCTTGATAAAGTTGGGTGTATTTCTTAATTGTGTGCTTTCCAATTGAGAGTTGAAAAGTCTAATGATTCTACAAATACACCTAACTTTTTCAACTAACTACAAACGTGTTGCACTTGTATTTTGAATCTACTTTCTATACTTTAAATGTCAACAGACTCTATACAAAATCTGAGAAATATATGAGTGCAGAAGCCACATCTATCAGCCTTCTATCCCCTGTCATACTGCTCACAGCGGCAGTGATTTCAGTCCCCTTAATCAAGCGCCTAGGATTGAGCTCGGTATTGGGATATTTAATTGCAGGATTAATTATTGGTCCATTTGGACTAGCGTTTTTCTACGATTCTGCGTCTATTCTGCATGTTGCTGAGCTTGGTATTGTGATGTATCTGTTTGTGATTGGACTAGAAATGCGTCCATCGTATTTATGGAGTTTAAGAAAAGAAATTTTTGGATTAGGCACATTACAGATTAGTGCCTGTTCATTGGGGTTAATGGCGGTAGGCTTGGCCTATGGCTATTCTTGGCAGGTAAGTTTTGTATGTGCTGCAGGCTTTGTACTCACCTCGACTGCAATTGTGATGCAACTTTTGGGAGATCGTGGAGACATTGCTCAACCACGAGGACAAAAATTATCTCGATCCTGCTGTTTGAAGATTTATTGATTGTCCCTTTATTGGCAATTGTCGCTTTTATCGCACCGAATCATGTTGTTGAAAGTACTTCTGCGCGTTTGCAGAGCATCGGAATTGGTTTAATATCAATTGCAGGTTTAATCGCTGCAGGCTATTGGTTGCTTAATCCTTTATTTCGCTTATTAGCCGCAGCCAAAGCCCGTGAAGTCATGACTGCAGCAGCACTCTTAGTGGTGCTCGGCGCAGCATTACTGATGCAAGTCAGTGGCTTATCGATGGCAATGGGGGCATTCCTTGCAGGGGTATTACTCTCCGAATCCACTTTTCGCCATGAGATTGAAGCAGATATTGAACCGTTTCGTGGCATATTGCTCGGATTATTTTTTCTAGGCGTAGGCATGTCATTAGACCTTGACGTCATAAAAAATAACTGGGTGTTAATTTTAAGTGCTGTACTTGTGCTGATGTTTGTCAAAGCATCCATAATTTATCTGATTGCACGCCTGGCCAAAAGTTCACACTCTGAAGCACTCGATCGCGCATTACTAATGGCTCAAGGGGGGGAGTTTGCTTTTGTACTCTTTGCTGCCGCCATGAGTGCTCAAATCATTAGTGCTGATGAAAGCTCAAACCTGAATGCGATTGTAGTCTTGTCGATGATTTTGACCCCCATCATAGGCATTCTGTTTAAACGTTTTACCCAAACTACAGAACAAACTTCTTTAGAAAATATCCGTATTGCCGAAGGACTTTCTGGAAAAGTACTGATGATTGGTTTCGGTCGGTTTGGACAAGTCTCAAGTCAATTATTGCTTGCTCGAGGCATTGATGTGACCATCATTGATAATGATATCGACATGATTCAAAACGCTGAAAGATTTGGATTTAAAATTTATTATGGCGATGGTTCTCGTTTAGATATTTTACATGCCTCTGGAGCAGATACGGCTGAAGCCATTGTTGTTTGCGTAGACCACAAAGAAACGACGAATAAAATTGTAGAGTTGGTGCAACATGAATTTCCTATGGCCAAGTTACTGGTTCGCTCTTATGACCGTGAGCATGCGCTGCATTTAGCAAAACAAAATGTGGATTACATGATTCGCGAAACCTTCGAGTCAGCAATGCTATTTGGCGGTGCAATTTTAGAAGAACTGGGTGTTGACCAGAGTAATGTTGAAGAAATTAGCCAAGAAATCCGAGAACTAGACAAAGAACGTTTTGGAACTGAAATTGCAGCAGATGATGTCTATGCTGGTATCGGCTTGCAATATACAGGACCGCGTCCGACTGCACCTTTAATTAAACCAAAGCACACAGGGCAAATTCTGAATGAAGATGGCACTCAGCAATAATTTCACGTATTAAACCCAAATAAAAAAGAGGTCTGTGTAGATCTCTTTTTCGGTAAGCATCTGCTGAACCCCACTTCTTTAGTGAGCAGATAATATTTATTATTCATTATTTAGGAATTATTAAATCCTATAAATATCATTTATTGGATTAATTTACTTTGGTATTGTGCATATCATCCCCCAGTTAAGAATAAGGAACAACTATGAATAAGATGATGAATGCGCTTATCCTAGAAAATTTTGGTGATCATGAATTTAAACGTGTAGAACTCCCTATACCTCAACCAGAGGCTGGGCAAGTTCTAGTACGTATTCATGCCAGTGGTGTAAACCCTATTGATTATAAAATTCGTCTTGGTGAAGCAACATATGCTATGCCAGAGCTTCCTGCCGTGTTGGGAACGGATATGGCTGGGGTTGTAACTGCTGTTGGTGAAGGTGTCACCCACTTCAACGTCGGAGATGAAGTTTACGGTCTGATTGGTGGCGTCCGTGGTCTTCAAGGATCTTTAGCAGAATATGTTGTAGCAGATGCTGATCTGATCGCATTAAAGCCACGGAATATCTCTATGCGCGAGGCAGCAGTACTACCATTGACGTTCCTCACCGCTTGGGAAGGTTTAGTGGATAATGCGAAGGTCCAACCAGGGCAAACTGTACTGGTTCAAGGCGGTGCTGGTGGCGTTGGTTATATGGTGGTTCAGCTTGCAAAAGCACTTGATGCAAATGTTTGGGCGACTGGTCGTACAGCTGATCAATCACTGATTTCAGAACTCGGTGCAACACCTCTCGATTACACAACAGCATCTTCCGATGACATTATTGCTACAAGCCCTGAGGGTCAAGGTTTTAACATTGTTTACGACACTGTGGGTGGTCCAGTACTCGAAGCTTCACTTTCCATGACGACTCACTATGGCCACATCACCAGCTGTGCTGCATTTGGCAATCATAATTTAGCGAATTCATCTCTACGGTGTGCCACACTGTCTGGCGTATTCGTCCTAATGCCGACGTTAACAGGCAATCGCCGTTCTCATCATGGTGATGTCCTTAAGACCGCGACTCGTCTCGTTGAGGAAGGTAAACTGCGTGCTATTGTTGATCCTCGTCATTTTACTCTAGACCAAGCGATTGAGGCTCATGATGCTGTTCAAGATCGCTCTGCTAATATTAAGGTAGTTATCGATGTCATTTAACGCACTTCAGGCCAAGACTTGGCGCTTCAATTGTATTGGAGATACAGATGTTCTGACATTAGAAACACTTCCTGTTGCTTTACCAGCCGCAGGAGAAGTTCTAATACAGATGAAAACGATCGGACTCAACCGGGCCGATGTAATGTTTCGGCGTGGTACTTATATTCAAAAGGCAGTATTCCCTTCTCGTCTGGGATATGAGGGAGCAGGCATAGTTCTTGCGATAGGTGAAGGTGTACGCCAATTTTCTCCAGGAGATGCAGTATCGATTCTTCCGACTGACAATCTAGCCAAATATGGGACATATGCGGACAAGCTTCTGATTCCAGAAAATTTTTTAGTTCACAAACCCGATAGTTTAAGCTGGGAAGAAGCTTCTTCAATCTGGATGCAGTATTTGACGGCTTGGGGTGGTATAATCCATGCTGGTGGATTATCGAAAGGAAAAACGATCTTGATCACAGCAGCTTCAAGTAGCGTAGGACTAGCTGCGATACAGATAGCTGAAGCAGCGGGTGCTAAGGTCATTGCAAGTACACAGACGATAGAGAAAAAGCAACGTTTACTGGATCTCGGTGTTAAAAATGTTATAGCTAGTGAAGATGAACCCGATTTGTATGAGGCCCTTGTTTTACGTTTAGGTGGAGAACATCTTGATGTCGCCTTCGATGCTGTAGGAGGGCCACATATTGAACAGATTGCAAAAGCGATGTCTGTAGGAGGAACTATGGTTATGCATGGTGCACTTAGCCCGGAGAACACACCATTTCCCCTTAAAGTTGCATTACGCAAGAGCTTAACCATGCGAGGTTTTTTGTTCCTTGAGGTTCTCCATGACCCTGTTCTAAGGGAGCAAGCCAGACGATTTATTCTTAGCAGTATAGGTGCAGGATATCTTCGTCCAGTGATCGACCGTTGCTTTAACTTTGAGGACATGCATGACGCTCAGCGCTATCTTGAATCAAATCAGCAAATAGGAAAAATTGTAGTTACTCTAAATACATGATGGTCTTATCTGATTCAGGTTTCTATATGGCCCAGCACTTCCACTAAGTAATCAAACAATGCTCGGATTCGCAAAGGTGTCGGGCCCCGCTGTGGACGATATAAATACAGGCGCCAAACGGGAGAGGTTTCCTCATGAAGTATCTGAATGAGCTTACCACTCCTAAGCCACGGCAAAACTAGAAATCCAGGCATGTGTCCGAATCCAACTCCAGCGAGAATAGCTTGAAATTCAGCTTCTAGATCATCTGTAATAAAACGGGGCTTTGATGGCGTAAAGCTTCGACTTTCGGTGAATGTCCATGGCCAGTAACGCCCTGTTTTATGATCGACTAGTGCTGTTAGAGGGTATTTATCAAGGTCAATAATTTTTTTGGGCATTCCAACCTTATCAATTAACTCTGGCGTACCCACAGAATAAAATTTCACTTTAGCCAATTCCCTTGCTACATATCGATTGTCCGGCAAAAATCCAAATCTGATCCCGATATCTATCCGCTCATCGATCACATCCGAGTGCGAATCTGTTAGCACACAATCCACGACAATATCTGGATAACGTGTGGCAAATTCTGCTAGTGCAGGTACTACCACTTTACGCCCTAACACAGACGACACAGTAATACGGACAGTCCCACGCATTTCATCTCGTTTTTCCTTGGTGTCTTTTACAAGCAAAGCATCGATCGATTCCACCGCAAGACGTGCTTGCTTTGCCAGACGCTCACCATCAGCGGTAATTTTAATTTGTCGAGTACTCCTGTAAAACAAAATCTCTCCGCGCTGCTCTTCTAGCTCTTTTATTGCCCGTGTCACTACCTGTGGGGAAATACCCAGTTGAGTTGCTGCCTCTTTAAAATTTCGAGACTCTGCTGCGACACAAAAGATACGCATCATTTCCAATTTGTTCTGCATGTCCAATCCTGTGTTATAGTAATTATTCCGTAAATAGGAATTCTGAAAGATAATATTATTCATTTATTATACCTAGCAAGGCTGTAATACTTAACCCTCAAATATGATTGACAGATAGGTTGAAGGTTACTTGTATGAATAATATAGAAAATAAAGTTATTGTTATCACTGGTGCAAGTAGTGGTTTAGGTGAAGCTACTGCTCGCTTACTTGCTAAAAAAGGTGCAAAGGTTGTAATTGGTGCTAGACGTACTGAAAAATTAGAGGCTATTGTTCACGACATTCGTGCTGAAGGTGGTCAAGCTGAATTTATTGGTATGGATATAACCAAACCACATGAAGTACAAGCACTTATTGAAAAGGCATTAAGCGCATTTGGTCAAATCGATGTATTGGTAAACAATGCTGGATTGATGTCTATTGCACCATTAAGTGAGCTAAAAGTTGATGAATGGGATCGTATGATCGACATTAATATTAAAGGTGTTCTTTATGGTATAGCAGCTACCCTACCTGTTTTCCAAAAACAAAACTTTGGACACTTTATTAATCTCTCATCTGTTGCAGGGTTAAAAGTATTTAGTCCAGGAGGTACTGTTTATAGCGGTACTAAGTTTGCTGTAAGAGCCATCTCTGAAGGCCTTCGTCATGAAGTTGGGGAAACAATTAGAACGACTACTATTGAGCCTGGTGCAATTGAGTCAGAACTAAAATTCGGTTCTTCTCATAAAGAAAGTTCAGAGTTTGTTACTGATTTCTACAAACAAGCCATACCAGCTGACTCAGTCGCTCGAGCAATTGCTTATGCAATTGAACAGCCTGCGGATGTAGATATTAATGAAATTGTTTTGCGCCCAACGAGCCAAGAGTTTTAATTATTGAATAACATAAAATGGGAGCACTTCGCTCCCATTTTTACTATATTTTTTTAAAGTTGAGGACAAATCTATGAAAGCCGTATCGTATGTTATAAATAACCATGATGATTTTAAAAATTCATTGGTAGATATTGAAAAAGCGAAGCCTACGCTTAAGGAGCGTGATGTACTGGTAAAAGTTCAGGCAATCTCTGTGAATCCAGTCGATACCAAAGTGAGAAAAAATTCGTCTGAAGCAAATAATCGTATTTTAGGTTGGGATGCCGTTGGGGAAATTATTGAAATTGGCTCAAAAGTTACCTCGTTTAAAGTAGGAGATTCTGTTTGGTATGCTGGCGATTTAACCCGAGATGGTAGTAATGCTGAGTATCAAGCAGTCGATGAACGAATTATCAGTCTTAAACCAATTACAGTATCTAATGCAGAAGCAGCAGCATTGCCATTAACTGCAATAACGGCATGGGAAATGCTGTTTGATCGGTTTCAAATTTCAGAAACAGAAGTTGGCAGTATTTTAATTATTGGTGGTGCAGGTGGTGTAGGATCAATCGCTATCCAACTCCTAAAAGCAAAAACAAATCTGACCGTTATAGCAACAGCTTCACGTGAAGAAACGAAATCTTGGGTGGAATCACTTGGTGCCGACCATGTCATTGATCATAGCAAAGATTTAAATGCACAAATCGAGACACTAGGCATTGCAAAACCAAAATACGTATTCTCTACAAATCATACAGAAACATATATCAAGCAAGTAGCTTCTCTGATTGCACCACAAGGCAAGCTTGGATTGATCGATGATCCACAAACATTTGATATTATGCCGTTTAAGACTAAATCTATTTCTATCCATTGGGAGTTGATGTTCACCCGTTCAATGTATGAAACCGATGATATTGAAAAGCAGGGTGATCTGTTGCAACAGGTTGCCCAATTAGTTGACCAGCAAAAAATTAGAAGTACCCTCAACCAAAATCTAGGCAAAATTAACGCTTCAAACTTGGAGAAGGCGCATAAGTTACTTGAATCAGGCAAGTCAAAAGGCAAAATTGTACTAGAAAACTTCTAAAATAAGGGAGCCCAAGCTCCCCTCAATTAGTGACTAGCCAACTTGTTCAGAATCCATTAATTGACTTACCAAGCTGACTAGATAATTCAACTGTGCTCAATTCACAGCTCTGGTACTCTGCTGCAATCCCTGCTGAATATCCTGCACAACCCCTTCATGCGAAGCTTGTTGCTCTACCAAAAAGCTTCGCTCTTGTTCAGGATAATATTCCTCTAACACATCTAGCCCTTCCTCTATAGCCGTTTCAAACCTTGCATTTGCATATAGTGGTCAACTAATTTAGGACACCTGATAAGAGGTTTTTGTTAAAGTAGCGTTTCTCTTTTTCTAGCGGTGTTAAATAGTCATTAAAACGGTGTGGTCTCACTGACTGATAATAG
>NZ_LXWA01000055.1:0-29952 GCF_001652315.1 Psychrobacter sp. SHUES1
TTGGCATGGGTTCTTAAGAAGTCAAAATCAGGATTGTTCTTTAGATCCATGATTTTATTAACCAAGTTGGTGGCATTAATAAATTCATTTTTGGCAAACATCTCAAATGAGATCGCTAGCATTTGATTCCAAACAAAGCGTGCAGAGCCGACAAGATTATTTAGAATAATCTGTTGCTCTGCATTAGGCTCAAGCCTAAATTTATACGCTTTGTTGATTTTCATTACCGCAACTAATTTTGTTTGATAGAATATAAATTCTAAAGATTATTTAGATTTCATACAGTAGCTAATTTGTATAAAAATATAATAAACACTAGGCGAAATTCACCTCCACCCTAATGTCGGGTGGAGTCCTCTTTCGCTTTTAGATAGGTGACGTCTACTCTATCACTGTAACGATAGGTACGTATCAGACGCAGCTCAACAATATCATTCATATCTTCGGTAAATTTACCAAAGGGCGCCGCTTGTCTGACCGACTGCTTGGCCGCCTCATCTAGTATCGTCGAGTTTGAGCTCTCAAGTAAACGAATGGCTTTAATATTGCCATCATTGCTAATAATCACCATCAAACGGACCTCGCCGGTGATACCTTGCGCGCGCGCTTGCGCAGGATATTGCAGATTCCCGACGCGCTCAACGTGCTCGCGAAAGGTATTGATATAATCGGCAGCAGCACCGCGGGTTGTCGAGTTGCTATCGACGGTCACGACTTTTGATTTGGTCGCATACAGCTGTTGCCGCTGTGACAGTTGCGCCTCTAAAGTCGCGATTTGCTTACGCAGACGCTCTTCTTGCGCCTTCATGTCATCTTGTTCTTGCTTGCTGTCATTATCAGACTCGACACTCGCTTGACGCCAGCTAAGCGTGGTACGTAGATAGCTTTCTTGATAGCGCTGCTGCCGAACTTGACGCTGCAGGTCAATCACATCTTGCGTCTCGCTCATTTGCTCGGCTGCCACCGGACTACTCTGGTCTGTTTCTTGGCGTATTTGCTCTTGCACCGTGCCGCCGCCTTGTTGCGACGCATTGGCAATAAACTGCGCATCTTCATTTGGCTGCATATTCTCGGTCAAAGCTTTTGCAACGTCCTGCATCATGCCAGCAGGGTCTTGCCCCAGCGAAAAACTAATGCCAAAAATAATCAGCGCATGAACGCTGACGGCTATCACCGCCGCCATCGGCAAACTGATATCGCGCTTGGGCGCTTGCGCTGAAAAATGATAGCTTTGCGAGTCTTTAATCGAAGTCACAGTGGGTCTCAGCTGATGAATATAGTAGATTCCATTTAGAAATGTTATAGGACTGCTGGAATAAATTTTGCGAAGCCTCTGGAGTGCGAAGCGCACAGCAAGCGAGGAAAATTTATTCCAGCAGAGCGCTATTTAAACGAACCACTTTTATATTGAATTGGCTATATAAGGGCGGTCGATACAAGGCGTCATAAAAGCTCTTAGATAAACTAAGCACTCGTCGACCAATGCCGGCGCTATCATACCATGAGTTAGAATTGCGTCGCTAGCACAAGCGTATACCGTCGCTACTCAATCAATCACTTATATGCAGGCTTGTTTATCAATTTATCCACTGCCAATTTTAAAAACCGCGTTTTTAGAGAAAACCTCACAAAGGTTTTATACATTTGAAAGGTTTCTATATTTGATAGTAAACAATCAGACTGCCCAATGATACAAAACGTAGACGTCCATTTTGCCTACTGTCATTTTGATATATACTGTTTTATAAACTCTTTTTGCGCCTGCCATTAAATAATGAATAATTATAAGGATAATAAGTTTGAGTAATTTCGAGCATATGGACAATATGGATAATTCAGACAGTTTTGAAGAGTTATTTGACAGTATCGCTGACCGTTTTGACGAGTCCTTTAGCGATGGCTGGGAGCGTCTTAGCCAAGCCGTCAAAACTATCTATGACAGAACCACGGATAAATTCGAGGAAGAGCTGTCCTTGCCGGTTGCCCAAATTTACGTCAACGATGCGCTGCAAAAATTTGTCACCGATAACGTCAAAGCCATTTTAGAGCTGCGCGTTGAGATACATGACGACTGGTTCCGTTTATATTGTACTATTGATGTTGGCGGGATTTATGCAGAAGTAGCAAGTAATTTTAGCTTGGTTCATGTGCAGCTGGATCGCAACGTCCAACGCTTTGTTTTTGGACAGCTGACTTATACCGATGTCCTTAACCTACGCTGTGAATCTTTTATCAAACGCCAAGGGCTTAAACTGTTTATTTGGTTTTATCATAGCGTACTGAAAAAAGACCCCTTAGGTTTCATTTTGTCTTACATCAATATCGCCCGTGCCAAAGAAGAGATTATCTACCTTGATATTAATCGCTGGCTAAAAAAGAACAAAAAAATAATGAGCACCTTATATAAAGTGCAAGTCAATTATGGTGAGCTTGAAGAAGAACAATTGGTGCTTAAAACGCAAATCAATTATCGTGATTTGCTGGCCAGCAATGCCAATGAAGATATCATTAGTGATAAGGATGAGCCTGAATTGATGCAAGGGCCTATCAATCCGATTGCTGATGCTACTGAGCCAAGTTTAGAACCTACTTCATAAGTCTAGTTTTATAAACGCCTAGATTCAAATAAGAAGTGCAACGTTTTAAAAGAATGAGTTGAAGAGTAAGATGTGCCGTGTTGCATTTCAAACTTCAACTCCTACATATCAGAACGTTATGAAACACTATACACATCTTACCCAAGAGCAAAGATATCAAATATCAGCGCTATTGCAAGCTAAAAAAGGCATGAGCGAAATAGCTAGAATTATCGGCTGTCATAAATCAACGGTTAGTCGAGAGATAAAGCGAAACATGGGACAAAGGGGTTATCGCCCCAAACAAGCCCATCGTTTGGCAAAAGAGCGCAAAGTTGTGAATAGCGCACAGATCAGCCGCTTTGGCTGGTGCTATATTGAGCACTTGTTAAACAAGAGATACTCACCTGAACAGATCACAGGGCGACTGAGGATGCTAGGTTGGCAAGATGTCCCAAGCCATGAATCAATATACCAACACATCTATACTGACAAAAAGGCAGGGGGTGATCTACACAACGCCCTTAGATGTCAAAAGCGTTATAAGAGACGGTATCTGCACGGCAATGATAGGCGTGGGAAAATAGCGAACCGCTGTGATATCACTGAGCGTCCTAGTATCATTGATACGCGCAGTCGTATAGGCGATTATGAAGGGGATACTGTGGTTGGTCATGGGCATCAAGGTGTGCTTGTCACTTTAGTAGATAGAACGACTCGAGAGACTAAGATCAAAGCGCTACCCAATCGCAAGGCAAAAGTCGTCACACAAGCTTGTATTGGCATGCTAAAAGGTGAGCAGGCGTTAACTATCACCTTTGACAACGGTAAAGAGTTTGCTGACCATGAAACGATGGCAACCGCGTTAAAGGCTGATATTTACTTCGCTCAGCCTTATCATTCTTGGGAGCGCGGAACTAATGAGAATACAAATGGTTTAATTCGTCAGTTTCTACCTAAGTCGATGCGTCTAGATAACCTATGCAGGCACTTAGTTCAGTCGATTGAAGACAGTTTAAATAATCGACCTAGAAAGGTGCTAGGGTTTAGAACACCGCTTGAGGTAAAATCTAGCTTCGGGTGCGTTGCACTTCAATGTTGAATCCAAGACGTATTAAAAGCCTTCTAAACGCTGCCTACAAAAAACGCCAATACTTAAAGACGATTATCTTTAAGCATTGGCGTTTTTTTAGTAAATACTGACTCTATCAACTTGTAGCAATCATAGGCTTACCAATAGTTTTCTACTGCAATATTGCCCTCGCCGCGGCGATTCATCACCAAGCCTAAGCTCTTTAATGTCTCTTTGGTATCTTCGACCATTTCTGGGTTACCACATAGCATCACGTGCGTACTATCGATATCTAGGTCAATACCGGCGCGCGCTTGCAACGTGCCATCTAATAATAGCTTTGGCAAGCGCTCAGTTAGTGCGCCCTCGACAGGCTCGCGGGTAACGATAGGAATAAAAATAAGCTTGGCTGGATTTTCCACCAACGAGCCAAAATCTTCTTGTAAGCTTTCAATCTTCTCAATATAAGCAAGCTCTTCTGTCGAGCGCGCGCTATAAGCCAAGACGATATGCTCGTAGTCTTCCCAGGTTTTTAAGTCTTGCAGCATCGATAAAAAAGGCGCTAAACCTGTACCTGTTGCCAATAACCATAAATCTTTTGGCAGCGGTTTTTGATAACGCGCTAAAGTTAAAAAGCCAAAAGGCATGGTGTTTAATAATAGCTCATCGCCGACTTCTAGGTGTTGTAGCTGCGAGGTAAAGGCGCCATCAGGGATAACAATAGAGAAAAATTCTAGGATTTCATCAAAGGGTGACGATACAATCGAATACGCGCGGAAGATATCTTCATTTAGCGCTTCGTTTACTGTTTCGTCCAGTTCTTCATCATAAGTATCAGCTACTGCACTCAACTGCTTATAGTAGTTTAATTGACTGGGATTAACGCCCAAGCGTACAAACTGTCCCGCGGTAAATTTAAAACTAACAGGACGACTGACGGTAAAGCTAAAGAGATTGGGCGTCCACGTGGTTTTACTGAGCACCGTTACTTTTTGAATATTGTCACTCATAATAATGATTCACCCTCGTTTTTTATGATTTATGATTGCTTATGGTTATTGATAATCGCTTATGGTTATAGATGGCTATGTTTTTGACTTTTTAAAGGCTCTAAAACAAAAGATGCGCCAAGCTTATCATAGAGCTGGCGCATCTTGGTTTTCTAACCGTCATTATCAATAAGCAGCGGTTATCAATATCGAAAACCCCTGCTCATATGCTCATATTTTATGCCTACCAAATACGAGCCAAACTTGCCCATTCAATCATACTATTCGGCAATATACCAAAGAAGAGAATGATAGCGGTGACGGCGATGACCATAATACCACCGGTACGTAAGCCCCACTGCTTTGAGACGTCAAATTCAATAAATTGTTTCGGACGTTTAAATAGCGTGAGCATGACGCGCAAGTAATAAAACAGACCAATGGCACTACCCAAGATAATCATGCCAGCCAAGAACCAGTTGGTACCTTGAACGGCGGCAAGAATCGCAAATAGCTTAGTGATAAAGCCTGCGGTCAATGGAATACCTGCCAATGACAACATCATAATGGTCATCACCGCGGTCAGTACCGGACGACGCCAGAACAGCCCTTGATAATGGGTCAATTCATCTGCTTCACCCGCTAAGCGATACGGGCTCGACATCAAGGTGACGACGCCAAAAGCACCGATAGAGGTAAAGGCATAAATCGCCATATACATGCTTGAGATACTATCAGCGGCTGAGCCAATACTGACAATCACGATAAGCACATAACCCATATGGGCAATCGACGAATAACCAAGCAGGCGCTTAAGGCTAGTCTGACGTATCGCTAATAAGTTACCCACTAGTATCGACAAGGTGGCCATAACCATGAGCAGCATCTGTACTGATGGCAGCGCCAATAGCGACGTATCAATTAAGAAGCGAACAGCAAGCGCCATCATCGCCACTTTGGTGACCGATGCCAAATAAGTAGCGACAGGTGCAGGTGCGCCTTCGTATACATCTGGCGTCCATATGTGAAATGGCGCAGCAGACAGTTTAAAAGCAATACCAAACATCATCATCGCCGTACCGACGATTAATAATGGCGACTCAAAGAGATCAACCAACGTCATACTGATAGGTTTAAAGGCGAGCGAGCCTACTTCTGCATAAATAAACGCCATACCCATCAGCAGCGTTGCCGATGCCGTGGCTGAGAGCACCAAATACTTTAGCCCCGACTCAAGCGAGCGTTTACGCATATAGGTATAAGCCAGCATACCGTATAGCGGAATCGATAGCATCTCAAGACTCATAAAGAATGAGGCTAAATGCTGGGCGCTGACCATCAGGAGCGCACCAACAGTCGATAGCAGCATGAGCAAATACAGCTCTTCTTTATGATCGTCTAAATCTGCTAAATAGGCATAAGACAGCGTAAAACAGGCCAAAGCACAGATTAAGATAACCACCATATTAAACTGGGCAAAGTTATCAATCACAAATAACTGCTCAGCTGTTGGCACAAGCGTACCGCTATCGATGATGCCAGCCATTTGCCCAAGCAAGGCAAACAGCGCTATGTTTAAACCAACCACCGAAATGGTACCGATCACCATATGTGAGCGTTTAATGGTGATGGCAATCATCACTACCAATACAGTCAACACTACCGCAATGATTGGCGCATAAGGCATCAGCCCCATCAAATCATTCATCGTAAATTCATTCATGACTTAACGTGCCTCCATTGCATCAAGCAGCTGCGATGCGTCTACTTGTGTCACTTGACTGTACATATATGCGTTATTAATCCACTGCATGGCGTGACTTGAAGTATCAAGGAACGGCTGTGGATACAGTCCGAGCCAGACCAACCCTGCTGCTAACATCAGTAGCAACGACAGCTCGCGTTTACCCAAATCTTTTAATGGACGTGAAGGCAAACCATGGGTTTCGGTTTCTCGTAACGCCACTTCTTTAATATTATTGCTACCGAACATGGCACGGTGAATCAAGATAAGCGAGTATAAACCTGCCAATACCAAGCTAAAGGTCGCAAATACCACAAACACTGGATAATCAGCAAAGGCGCCAAATAAAATCAAGAATTCGCCGATGAAGTTACCGGTACCCGGAATACCAAGTAAAGCGGCACAAAAGAACATTAGAATCGGTGCATAATAACGGAACTGACCCCACATACCGCCCATCAAGGTCAAATCGCGCGTATGCAAGCGCTCGTATAACTGCCCTGCCATAATAAACAGCGCCGCCGAACTTAAACCGTGCGCCAGCATTTGAATCATCAAACCTTGCAAGCTAATTAAGGTACCCGCGTAAATGGCTAAGACCACAAAACCCATATGCGAGATACTGGTATAAGCCAGTAAACGCTTCATATCAGTTTGCATAAAGGCCAGCCACGCCCCGTAAAAGATACCTATGGTACCCAAGGTCATGGCAATCGGCGCAAAATCTTGTGACGCTGCTGGGAATAAAGGTATGACAAAACGAATCAAACCATAAGCAGCAGTCTTAATCAAAACCCCTGCCAGATCCACCGAACCTGCGGTTGGCGCCTGCGCATGGGCGTCAGGTAGCCAGCCGTGAAAAGGGAAAATCGGCAATTTAACGGCAAAGCCAATAAAGAAGCACAGCATGATCGGATATTCCCAGCCGCCAAGTGAAGTGCCGAGTAAGTCATTATAATTAAAGCTCACCACGCCTTTTTGCGCATAGCTGATAATGACCAATATCAAAATACCGACCAGCATGATAAGACCAGAGGCTTGGGTATAAATAAAGAACTTGGTTGCCGCGTATTCTTTGGTCTTGCCGCCGACCACATCATGACCCCAAATAGCGATCAAGAAGTAGATTGGAACCAGCATCATCTCCCAAAAGAAGAAGAATAGAAACAGGTCAATGGCTAAGAAAACGCCAATAACGCCGCCCAAGCTCCATAAAAGGTTAAGATGGAAAAAACCAACGCGGCGTTGAATCTCATTCCACGAACAGGCAACTGCCGCAATACCTAGCAGACCTGTTAGGCCAACCATCAACAGCGACAAACCATCTAGTGCCAAATGAAAGCTGATACCAAAGCTTGGTATCCATGGCACCATGAATTCTGCAACCCATGGCACGTTTGCCTGAGGCGCAATCACCTGCTTACTCATGCCACTATAATCGCCGTATTGCCACAATACCAATGACAAGGCAAAAGTTAACGTCATACCGATTAGAGCAATCCAGCGCGGCAGACGTTTATTAAAGCGTTCGACCAACCAACAGAGCAACCCTGCGATAAAAGGAATTGCGATTAATGCTGGTAGCATCCACGTTTGTTGTAACTCTATCATCTTATACCACCGTCATCATTACCAGCACCAACAGCACAGCCACGCCCAAGCCAAAGCTTGCAGCGTAACCTCGAAGTGACCCTGTTTGCGTCGCAGACAATACCTTATTACCAGCAGATGCCAGCTTAGGTAATAACAGCCACGTTTTATCGATAGGGTCGGCTTTAAATAAGCGGCCGATGAACAAAAAGGGTTTTACAAAAACTATATCGTATAGCGCATCAAAGCCCATACCGTGATAGCACCAATGATATAACGCCGCACCGATTGTCGTGCGCTTAAAGCGGGTCAACAGTCGACCTTTATCGACGACATATAAGAATGCTGCGAGAATTAAACCTGCAAGCATGGCGCCCATGGCGATATATTCCGCCGTATGTTTGTCATGTGCTTGACCCGCAACTTCTAATAAGTGCCCAACACTCTCTGGCAATACGCCTTGTAATGGTGGCGTAATCCACGCACCAACGGCGGTTGATAATACCAGCAATACTGTCAGCGGTAGCCAATATGACACACCAGATAGCTTGTGCGCAGGGGTTTTTTCTTCACCAAAAAAGATAATCCAAATCATACGGAAGGTATAAAGCGCAGTTAAGAACGCACCAAATACGCCCATATAGAATAAGACTTGGTGACCGGTTGCGTAGCTCTCCCACAGAATTGCTTCTTTAGAATAGAAACCAACGGTAACCCAAGGGATTGCTGCCAGCGCGCCGCCACCGACGATATAACACCAAAATACTAACGGTATCTTTTTGCGTAAACCGCCCATCTTAAAGATATTTTGCTCATGATGAACCGCAAGAATGACCGCACCCGATGATAAGAATAGCAAGGCTTTAAAGAAAGCATGCGTCATCAAGTGGAAAATAGCTCCTTGCCATGCACCAACGCCGAGTGCTAAAAACATATAGCCAATTTGGCTCATGGTCGAATAAGCAAGGATACGTTTAATATCGGTTTGTGCCAGCGCACAAAATCCAGCGACAACCAGTGTCAATGCTCCCACTGCCCCAACCCAGTACAAAAGTACGCCTGGGGTAAGGAGAAACAACGGATGCAGACGTGCGATCAGATAAACACCCGCGGTCACCATGGTCGCAGCGTGAATCAATGCCGATACAGGCGTTGGACCTGCCATCGCATCAGCAAGCCAGGTATGTAGTGGCAGCTGCGCTGATTTACCCATCGCCCCACCAACGAGCATAATAGTGGTCAAAATCATCGTTGGATTATTGATATCAAAGATTTCTGGCGCGCGGGTGATAATCTCTTGAATATGCAAGGTGCCAAATTCGCGGAATAATAAAAACAAACCAAAGGCCAAAAACACATCACCAACACGGGTAACGGTAAAGGCTTTCATCGCTGCCCGACCATTGGCGCGGTCTTGATAATAAAAACCAATCAAAAGGTACGAGCAGATACCGACGCCTTCCCAGCCAAGATAAAGTAAGAACAAGTTATCGGCCAATACCAGCAATAACATACTGGCGACGAATAAGTTCATATAACTAAAAAAGCGCGCAAAGCCTGTTTCACCTTTCATATACCAGGCAGCAAACAGATGAATCAAAAAGCCGATACCGGTAATAACACCCGTCATCGTCAATGCCAAGCCATCAAAGCTTAAGCCAAAACTTGGCGCGAAATCCCCAACTTGGAACCACGTCCATAGCGGAATCTCGATGACTGTACCGGCAGGATTACTGGTCAAAAAGGTATAGCTGACCATGAGCGTGCATAGCGCTGATAGCAGCATGCTACCGACACCAACAATCGCTGCTACCTGCTCACTTAATTTGTCGCGCATAAAGGCTAAAATCAAAAAGCCAACGAGCGGGAATATAAAGGTTAATGGTAATAAACTCATGACATCATCCTTTCATCTCATTGGCGCTATCGACATCGAGATGCCCACGCTGATGGTAAAACCGCAATAATATTGCCAAACCAATGGCTGCCTCTGCTGCTGCTAGTGTCAAAATAAAGATAAACATAATCTGTCCATCTGGATCGACCCAGCGGCTACCGGCGACCACAAATGCCAAAGCCGTCGCATTCATCATGATCTCAAGGCTCATCAGCATAAATAAGAAATTACGCCGCACCATGACACCGCACAGACCGATTGCAAATAAAATACCGGCCAAAATCAATCCATGGCTCATGGGTATCATACCCAGTACATTTTGCGCCTCAGTAGCAGGCTGCACAAAGCCTGCTACCTCGTGGGCAAACGGCACATTTGCAACCTCCTGTGCCACGCTCGCTGCTAGTACCATCAGTCTGACTCCTTGCGCGTGACTCGTTGTATATCCGCTTGCTTACCGACATTCATACCGACATAGTCAAGCGGGTCAACCTCTTTATATTCGTATGGTTCAGCCTTGTTTAGCGCATCAGTATTCGGCATGCCATTATCATCGTAATGTTTGATACTAGCCACATTTGGATTAGAGGCTTGGCTTGCTTTGTTTTTATGGCTTTGATTATAGTCGTGAGCGTCGTGACCGATAATCTCATCATCACTAGACTCTTTACCCAAATGATAAGCAGCTACCAAGGCAGCTAATAATAGCAATGCTGCCACTTCGACCAACATAACGTATTTGGTAAATAGCACCGTACCGACGGCTTTAGCTGAAATGGTCGTACCACCAATCATTGCCGTATCGGTATGATTAAGAGCTATCAACGCATATAGCACAACCGCGATGATAATAGTTAACCCCGTCGGTACTGCCCAAGTGCCCGCATCAAGCCAGCTTTCTTCACGCTCATCATTACTCATGCCAAGATTTAGCATCATAATAACGAAGACGAACAGCACCATAATGGCACCGGCATAAACAACAATTTCAAGCGCACCAGCAAACGGCGCACCTAAGACAAAGAAAATACCTGAGATGGCCAATAACGACACAATCATCGATAAAATAGCATGCACTGGATTGGCAAGGGTCACCACGCGCAAGCTGGCAAATATTGCCACCGCTGCCAGCGCATAAAACCCTGCCAATTCAGGACTGTTTAAGATGTTCATCATGGTAGCAAGCTCCTTAGATCAATCGGTGCCGCTTCATTTTGCGCCGCGCCTTTTGGTTTATCTGCTACCGCCATACCCGTCACGCGATAATAGTTATAATCGGGATATTTACCCGGTCCTGAAATCAGCAAATGCTCTTTTTCATAAACCAAGTCTTGACGGACATATTCGCCCATCTCAAAGTCAGGCGTCATTTGAATCGCCGTCGTCGGACAAGCTTCTTCACACAAACCACAAAAGATACAACGTGAAAAGTTAATGCGGAAAAATTCTGGATACCAGCGACCATCTTCACGCTCGGCTTTTTGCAAAGAGATACAGGCGACCGGACAAGCCACGGCACATAAGTTACAAGCCACGCAGCGTTCATCACCATCAGGGTCACGCGTCAGCACAATACGGCCACGAAAGCGCGGCGGTACTGGCACTGGCTCTTCTGGATAAAGAATAGTGTCACGCGGCCTGATTGCATGACTATTGACCATCCACATACTGCGGACAATGGTAAACATACCAATGACGGTCTTTTTTATCGTAGTAAACATGGGATTATTATCCTTATCAGCTTTACCCTAGTTCATCAGTAATGGCTAGTAATGATTATAACGTTGGGGAGAAAATCAAAATCACTGCGGCAGTCACCAATAGATTAATCAAAGTTACCGGCAGGCAGATTTTCCAGCCAAAGTTCATCACCTGATCATAGCGCGGACGCATGAGTGAGCCTCGAGCCAAAATAAACATGGTCATAAAGAATAGCGTTTTAATCATGAACCAAAAAGCTGGTGGAATAAAAGGAATATCTAAATTAAACGGCGCAAGCCAACCGCCAAAAAACAAACAGGTCATCAGCGCAGAAATCAGCACGACGTTGACATATTCACCGATGAAAAACATACCGAACTTCATGCCAGAATATTCAACATGATAGCCTTCAGCCAGCTCTTGCTCTGCTTCTGGCTGATCAAATGGATGTCTATGGGTGACAGCAACACCAGCCACGACAAAGGTTAAAAAGCCAAAAAACTGCGGGATGATATACCAGCCGTCAATTTGCGATTCAACAATTTCACGTAGGTTAAATGAGCCCGTTAGCGCAACCACACCCATCAATGATAAGCCTAAGAAAACTTCATAACTGATGGTTTGCGCTGCTGACCGTAAGCCGCCAAGTAGTGAGAATTTATTGGCAGACGCCCAACCGCCAAACATCACCGCATAAACTGCAATACCTGCCATGGCAAAGAAAAACAAAATGCCGATATCCCAATCAGCAACCCCAAGGGTTGGCGAAATAGGAATAATGGCAAAGGATGCCAAGGCGGTAAACATGGCAACCGCTGGCGCCAAGGTAAACATAAACTTATCGGTAAAGTTTGGCGTCCAATCTTCTTTAAAGAAGATTTTGAGCATATCGGCAACCAGCTGTAGCGAGCCAAACGGACCGACACGGTTCGGACCATAACGATCTTGCCAAAGCGCTAGCATGCGGCGCTCATAAACAATCATCAATGCCGCAACAATCACCACCACTAAGAAGATAACCAGTGCCTGCACGACCATAAAAAGTATCGACCAGCTATCAAAGGTCATCATACCAGCCAAAAAGCTTGGCACATCAGGGATAATACGGGTAACTTGCAAATTACACCTCCTGTGTGGTGATCGGCGCGCTGTTTATTGGCGTGGCGCGGTTATTGTTGTTGGCTGTGACAGCATTATCAGTGGCCATACTGCCCATCATCGTCACTGGCGCATCGACTTTGCGTACTGACGCTGGCATAGAAGGATGGATGATACTCACCTGCCCAACCGGATAACCGATACAGCCTTCTGCTAAGTAACCAACGAGCTCAACGGGTAAAGTGATTTGCTGTTTATCAATTTCAATCGCTAGGTAATCACCCGCTGCAAGACCCCATGCTTTGGCATCGTCGATACCGACGCGCCAAGTGGCTAGCGGTAATTGCTCAGCAACCACGGGGCTACGTGATGCCATCATCGAGCTGGCATACAGGTTATAAAATGGCACCAGTTTGGCTTGTCCTTGCTGCATATCTGTGGTCGTCGCAGACAGTGCTTCTGGCGCAACGTATTGACGCGTGGCTAGGCGCTCTAAGCGATCAAATAAACGGACGCCTGGATCACCATTTCTGAGGCTGCCACCAACTTTATCTTGGTATTTATTCCACGCTTGCGGTGAGTTCCAACCGGCCGCACTGGCAAAAGGAATCATCGAGCTTGGCGTTTGCTTACCGCTATATCCTTCCATTGAAAAGGTTAAGCCTGTATCCAAATCTTTTGGCTGCATCGGCTCATGCACAGATACCGGCGCACGCATCGAGGTACGACCTGAGTAGCGACGCGGCTGACGGGCAATTTTTAGACCAGTCATGCGGTAATCGGCGTCAGGAGCCGCATCTTTAATACCAGCAAGCTTAGGATGGGTAGCGATTAGGGCGTTGATGACATCATCAAGCAGTGTCCAATCGACATCGCGACCTTCTAAGCTGCTATGAACGGCATGCAACCAGCGCCAGCCTTCTTTGATACTGCTCATTGGATGATAATATTCGTTATCATAAACTTGGAAGAAGCGCTGCGCACGACCTTCAGCAGAGATAAGTGTACCGTCTGCTTCCGCAAAGCTTGCGGCTGGCAAAACGATATCGACGTCTTTATGCCAATCAAGCAATTGATGGTCAAGGGCAATAACCGTTTTGTCCGCCAATAGCTGGGTTAATTTATGCGCATCAATGGCATCGGTTAGCTGGTTTTCAGCCACGATAACTACATCAAAATCAGTCGCCAATAACTCTTCGACCGATTGACCACCAAGCATACAAACACCAATACTATTGGCATCAGGAACCGCTAAATAAATACCCGCTTGCGCGTGATAGTTTTTATTGACCTCTTTTAGCTCAAGCTTGGTTGCAGGCTCACGCTCGACATCGTCTTGCGCTTCTGTATCAACACCGGTTTCTGGTTTGTTCGGCTTAGCAGACAAATCCTTATCTTCGCTTTGCTGCGTCGTTGCTGCTTGTGCTTCAGCAGCTTCGACCTTAGCATTATGCGCTTCGACCTGCTGCTGTTCAGTGGCTTTAATCGCCGCACGTTTTTGGGTCAGTGCCTGAGTGATTTGCGCCGCTGCTTCTATCAACGCAGTCGACGATAAGCTAGTACCCGAAACCACCAAGGGTTTATCCGCTTGGATTAAGTCATAAGCGATTTGCTGGGCTAGCGCTTGCATACCATCCGTATTCGTATCATCAGCATCTTGTTGTAAGCTTTGTGCATCTGCTATTTTTGCTAAATCATCAGCAAAATCAGCAATTGCGTCAGCGACTTTAAAACCAAGTTTGGTAATATCTTCTGGTGTCGCAACGACGCTAACTTTACTGATATCTTCTAACTTAGTTTGGATAACATCGATGATATAAACCGGGCTTTGCACGCCTTGACCAATACGTTTGACGGGCTCAGCCAGCCACGATTGGGTTTTGGTCGCCGCTGCCATTTTAATCGCTTCGTTTTTTGCCGCTTGACGAATCGATAGTGCCACACGTGATGAGGTTTGAGTAATATCCTCACCCAGCACTAATACCGCATCATGGCTTTCAATATCAGCCATACCGGGGTTATAAATGCCTTCAGTGCTTAAGACTTCGATACATTTATTGACCAGTGCTTGCTGCTGATGGTTTAGACCGGTTGAGAAGCTATCAAAGCCGACCATATTTTTTAGCGCAAAGTTGGTCTCAAGACTGGCACGTGGTGAGCCAATACCGATAACTTTTTTACCTTTGATACGTTTGATGGTTTCATCAAGCGCATAGTCGATATTGATTTTGACATGCTTGTCATTGATACGCTCAAGCGCCTGCGTTGGACGGTCTTCGCGATTGACATAACCGTAACCAAAGCGACCACGGTCACATAAGAAGTACCGGTTTACTTCACCGTTATAACGGTTTTCAATACGGCGTAATTCACCATAACGCTCGCCCGCTGAGATATTACAGCCCGCTGAGCAGCCATGACAAATGCTTGGCGCGTATTGCATGTCCCATTTACGGTTATAACGCTCAGAGTGAGTTTTATCAGTAAAGACACCGGTTGGGCAGACTTCGGTTAAGTTGCCAGAGAATTCGCTTTCGAACTGACCGTCTTTATCACGACCAAAATAAACGCGCTCGTTTGATCCATAAACACCCAAATCTTCGCCACCTGCATAGTCTTTATAAAAACGCACACAGCGATAGCAAGCGATACAGCGGTTCATTTCATGGGCGATAAACGGCCCAAGCTCTTGATTGTGATGGGTGCGTTTGGTAAAGCGATAGCGACGGCGGCTATGACCTGACATATAGGTCATGTCTTGCAAATGACAATGTCCGCCTTCTTCACAAGTTGGACAGTCATGGGGGTGGTTGACCATCAATAGCTCAACCATCGACTTACGAAAGGCTTTGGCTTCATCATCGGTGACCGAGATGTACATATCATCGCCCGGAGCGACCATACAGGACATCACCAGGCGACCACGACCCGCTTCCATATCTTCTTTATTTTGGTATTGCTTGACCGCGCACTGACGGCAAGAGCCGACTGAACCTAAGGCGGGGTGATAACAAAAATACGGCACATCAATGCCGAGCGACAAGCATGCTTGGAGCAAGTTGTCGCTGCTATCTACTTCGACAGTGGTTCCATCAATATGTATGACTGCCATGCCGCTCTCCTTATTTCACTTCTGGCTGTTGATTGGCTGCAGCCTCAATGACATCTTCACCAACCGCCTGCGCAATTTTTTGATCAAACTCAGGACGGAAATATTTAATAGCACTCATCAGTGGTTCCATCGCACCCGGCGCATGCGCGCAGAAGGTTTTGCCGATCCATAAGTCACGAGTCAACTCTTCTAATTTTTCAACGTCACCGATTTGACCTTGACCGTCGTTAATGGCGGTGAGCAATTTAACGCCCCACGGTAGACCATCACGGCATGGCGTACACCAACCGCACGATTCACGTTGGAAGAAAATCTCAAGGTTGCGCAGTAATGGCACCATATCTTGTTCTTCATCGACGACCATGATTAGCCCTGTACCCATACGGCTACCAGCTTTTTGAATGGTGTCAAAATCGACGACGGTATCTAAATGCTCAGCGGTTAAAAAGTCAGTCGATGCGCCGCCCGGCAGCCATGCTTTAAGCTTTTTACCTTCTTGCATACCGCCAGCGAAATCTTCGATAATTTCGCGCGCTGTATAACCAAATGGTAGCTCCCATAGACCAGGATCATTGACCAGACCCGAACAACCAAATAGCTTGGTGCCTGGGGTTTCGACCACGCCTTTGGCTTTTGGCAAATCTTGATACCATTTGCTACCATGCAAAATAATCGCTGAGACGTTATGCAAAGTTTCAACGTTATTAACGACGGTCGGACGACCCCATGCACCCGCCACTTGTGGAAATGGCGGTTTGGTACGCGGATTGGCACGGCGACCTTCTAGGCAGTTAATCAAAGCGGTTTCTTCACCGCAAATATAACGACCAGCGCCGGTATGAACGTGCAAATCAAAGCTAAAGTCAGACCCTAAAATATTGTCGCCGACCAAATTATTGGCACGGAGCTCTTCAAGCGCTGCTGTTAGACGCTCTGCTGCTAAAATGTATTCACCGCGAATAAAGATATAACCAGCCGTTGCACCAATCGCGTAGGCAGAAATCAGCATACCTTCGATAAGTTGTAACGGTAGACGCTCCATCAAGAGACGGTCTTTAAACGTGCCCGGCTCCATCTCATCGGCATTACAGACGAGATAACGTGGACCACCATCGGGTGGTGCCATGAGCGACCATTTGATACCAGCTGGGAAACCTGCGCCGCCACGACCTTTAACCACCGCTTCTTTAATAGTATTCAAAGTATCGTCTGGCGATTGGTTTAAAGCCATCTTTAAAGCTTCAAAACCACGTAGCGATTCATAAGTGGCTAGATCCAATACCGCATCGTGATGGGCGAGGCGCCATGTAAGCGGTTTGGTTTCACTGGTAGCGGTTGCTTTATCGCCATAAACAGGAATGCGCTGGTCATTTAATTGGCTTGGCGCTTTGCCTTGACCGCGACGAGCAATCTGCTCTGAAATGGTTAAACTCATGCGTATAGCTCCAACAATTGGGCGACTTCGGTGGGCTGCACAGGACCATAAGTGTCTTCGTTAATCAACACAGAAGGACCTTTGTCACAGTTGCCCAAACAGCAAATCGGCAATAGCGTAAAGCGGTTGTCAGCAGTGGTTTGACCATAGTCGATGCCCAGCTGCGCTTTTAATTCAGCCGCCAGCGCTTCGTAGCCCGTTAAATAACAAGCCACTGAGTCACAAATAAGGATGACATTACGCCCGACCGGCTGACGATAGATACGGTTAAAGAAAGTTGCCACCCCGTCCATGTCGGTCACAGGGATATTTAGAATATTAGCGATGGCATTAACTTGCGCATCATCGACCCAGCCATTACGCTTTTGCACGATTTTTAGGGCATCTAAAGACGCTGCCCGTGGATGGGGATAATGATGCATAAACTCATGGATAGCCGCAATCTCTTCTGCGGTTAAGATACTTGCCACATCTACTTTTGGCATTTTATCGGAAACAATTCTCATAATCTTCTTCTTTCCTCACTCAGCCCACTGTTTATATAGCGCTTGGTGCAGCAACAGCGTTTTGGTGTGCCAGTCTGGCGATAACATATTAATAAAACTTGGCGTACTTTTAATATTTAACATCTACCATTTAACATTTATGAAAATTAATGATAAATGCAGCAACCCAAACCGTTAACGGTCACAATCGGCCATGACGATATCAATCGAGGCCAAATACATAATGGCATCAGAGACCAACGAGCCATTAATCACCGATGGCATCTGTTGCAGGTGCGCAAATGTCGGCGTACGGATACGGGTACGATAGCTCATCGTCGCTTTATCTGAGGTGATGTAATAACTGTTTAGACCTTTGGTTGCTTCCACAATCGTGGCGCACTCACCCGCTGGCATCACAGGACCCCAAGAAACCGAGATAAAGTGATTAATCAAAGTCTCAATATCATTTAAGGTACGATCTTTCGGCGGTGGTACGGCCAATGGATGATCCGCCTTATAAGGACCTTGCGGCATATTATCCATACATTGACGGATGATACGTAGCGACTGGCGCATCTCTTCGATTTTTACCATACAGCGATCATAAGCATCGCCGTTATAACCAACTGGAATCTCAAAATCGTAGTTCTCGTAGCCCATATACGGACGCGCTTTACGTAAATCAAAATCCAAACCTGTGGCTCGCAAACCTGCGCCAGTGACGCCCCACGCCAATGCTTGCTTGGTATTGTACTGGGCAACGCCTTGGGTACGACCTTTTAACACACTATTTTGCAATGCTGCTTTTACGTATTCATCTAAACGTTTTGGCATCCAATCTAGGAACTCACGAACCAAACGCTGCCAACCACGCGGTAAGTCGTGTGCTGTACCGCCGATACGGAACCAAGCAGGATGCATACGGTAGCCAGTCACCGCTTCGATGACGTCATAAGCTTTTTGGCGATCGGTAAACATATAGAATACCGGCGTCATACCGCCAGCATCCTGAATAAAGGTACCGACAAACAGCAAGTTATTGGTAATACGGAAAAACTCACTCATCATCACACGGATGGTTTCAGCGCGCGGCGGCACCGTAATCCCAGCAAGCTTTTCAACCGACATGATATACGGTAGCTCGTTCATGACGCCGCCGAGGTAATCAATACGGTCGGTATAAGGAATATAAGAATGCCACGTTTGACGCTCAGCCATTTTTTCGGCGCCGCGATGGTGATAGCCGATATCAGGAATACAGTCGACAACTTCTTCACCGTCAAGCTGTAGCACTAAACGGAATGCACCATGAGCAGAGGGATGGTTAGGACCGATATTCAAGAACATAAAGTCTTCATCACGACCCGAGCGTTTCATGCCCCATTCTTCAGGGACAAAGCGCAGGTTTTCTTGCTCGTATTGTTGCTTGGCGTTATTTAAGAAATACGGGGTAAATTCCGTCGCGCGCGCATGATATTCTTTACGCAGTGGATGACCTTCCCAATATTTAGGCAATAAGATACGCGTTAAATGTGGATGGCCACTGAAGACAATGCCGAACATGTCCCAGACTTCACGCTCATACCAGTTAGCATTTGGCCAAATTTTAGTCGCGCTTGGTACGTTGAGATCGTCCTCGCTTAGGGCGACTTTGATACGCACATCGCTATTACGCTCAAGCGACATCAAGTGGTAAAACACCGTAAAATCACTGTCTGGCAAACCTTGACGATGCTGACGCAAGCGCTCATCTATCGCGGATAAGTCAAAGAGCATAACGTAAGGTTTTGGCAATTTACGCAGGTATAATAAGACGTCTAATAAGTCGGCACGCGCCACCCACACCGTTGGAATCTCATCCACCGTGTGCTGTACGACAAACTTACCAGCATATTTTTCTTCCAGCTCTTTGATAACTGCTGGGACAGGTTTGATCTTATCCCTGTTGTTAGGATCCATGTTATTAGGATCTATGTTTTCAACTACCGTGACCATGAATGATGTCTTCCTTCATTAATCATAACCCAGCTATGTCAATCATAACCGAGCTGTGATAAGCGTACGCGCACTTCTAAGAATTATGAACAATTGAGCTAATAAACTAGATACTGTCTGGGCTACGCAAGTTTTTCACCGCAATACGGTCCGCTTGCTTACGGTCACGCTCAGGCGTCATTTGCGGCTGATAAATGCCCTGCTCATTAACATGAATACCCAGCGGACGACGCTCTTTAGTAATCGACTCTTGCAGCAGCATCAAACCTTGAATCAAAGCTTCTGGACGCGGCGGGCAACCTGGTACATAGACATCGACAGGAATGATTTTATCGACGCCTTGCACCACTGAGTAGATATCATACATACCGCCCGAGTTGGCACACGCGCCCATCGAGATGACCCATTTTGGCTCAAGCATTTGCTCATAAAGGCGCTGAATAACCGGTGCCATTTTCACAAAGCAAGTACCAGCAACAATCATTACGTCTGCCTGACGGGGCGAGGCGCGAATGACTTCGGCACCAAAACGTGACAAATCGTGTACGGCGGTTAAGGTGGTGGCATATTCGACATAACAGCAAGAGGTACCAAAGTTAAATGGCCATAGTGAGTGCTTGCGCCCCCAGTTTGCTGTTGAATGGACAAGGTCTTCAAGACGACCCATAAAGACGTTTTTATTGACTTCTTCTTCGATAGGGTCATTGACCGTTTGACTGGTCTGTGCAGGATAGATATCTGCATCAGGGTTGGCTTTTGTTAATGTGTATTTCATAACATACAACCTTTATTTTAAGCGCTGCGTGACAAGTATTTATCATCACTAGCGCCATAACTTCTATTATTAATAAATGACCATTTAGGTATAAACAAGACTGTTATAAGCAATGAACTTAAAGCTAGTCTTGTTGTGCAGCAGTGGCAAAATCCACTGACGTCACATTACCCGTGGTATTAATATGATCGATATTTTGTAAATGGCGACGATTGGTCTCGATATTGTTTGAGACATTAATTTGCCCTGAAGACTGCGCCGGTATCTTGCCTGTTGGGTCAACCATCAGCTCATCAACGCCATCAAACTTGGTGATGTCGGCCAAATTAAAACCGGCTGGCGCCGCATATAGACGCGCTTGTTTACGGCGTTTGTCCGCTGGTGCCCAGCTTAGTGCGCCCAAGCTCAAGGCATATACCAAACCAATCAATAGATCGACGATAAAGGTCGCTGCGGTCGCATAACCAAGCCAGCCTGTCTCACGCACTGACACGGCATAAGCGTATAAATACAGCGCTTCTAAATCGAAAATGACAAAGAAAATTGCGACCAAATAGAATTTTGCAGACAAACGAATGCGGGCATTGCCAGCTCCGACAACACCCGCTTCAAATATCTCTTCTTTTTGTGTGCCCTGAGAGCGACCGCCAAGCAAGCGCGGAACGACCAGCATAAAGACAACTAGCCCAATGGCGGCTAAAATAAAAGCAATTGCTGACCAATTAAAAGCAGACATGATAATACGTGCTCCTCACCCAATCGAGTGTCAAGCGCACCGCGAATACTCACGAATAATGGTGGTAATGGCGATAAGCATAACGCAGACGAAAACACAAAGTAGCTGTCATTGATTCATTTTTGAGCAAATATATTTAAACAACTCAAGGACTGTGATAAACCCATGACTATTATATAGCTACTGTGCTGGTAATAACCAATTATCAAGCTTATTGACGACGATGTCAGACATGACCAACTATAGATATTCCGGCATGCACGCGGATAAAAGGCTGGTCGCCCAACGCATCTTTTAACAACGTAAGATCAACGTATTAAATCAATATCGTATTTATTGGCGTACTTAATTGATTTAATAGCTCATACACGTGGTCAACAATGACGTGACAACTGGCATAAATTATTTACGTACTATACGCATATCGGCAATCAAAAGCTAGTTTTTAACTGCATTGAATGGTCATTTTATCTGCAAAAAAAATATGTTTTTTTTACCATAAACTATGTTATAGACGTTACCTTATATTACGTGCAAATCTGAATTTTTATGTGGGCGCTGCTATATATAGTGTAAGCTGCGCAAAGCAAACACTTTTTTAACTCAAAACCCGCTGCCAACTCCTCGCCCAAAGACAGGGTTTTTGCTTTATAATAGCCCACCTCATTTTGACGCTTTGGCGTTATTTGAACACACATTTTGTTACCCTTTATTATTGGGTGTACTTTACCGAAAATATCGTCTTTATTAAAAATACCATCCTTATTGACGTTATGATTTTTATTATTATCTTATTATTATCATCTTAATAAAATCAGCGTTTGATTAAAATCATCGTTGTAGCCCAAGCATCGCAGCCTTTTATCATATTTTGCTTAACAACGACTTTCGTCAACGATGCTACTATCCGTTATTCGTTTTATCTTCTTTTTTGCTTTTGTCTTACAGGTCATCTTATGAGTCAACTTAATCCCAAACAACAAGAAGCCATGCTTTATGTCTCAGGACCTTTATTGGTATTGGCTGGGGCAGGCTCCGGTAAAACCTCGGTGATTACCCGTAAAATCGCCTACCTCATTGAAGAATGCAACATGCCAGCCGAGCGTATCACCGCGGTGACCTTTACCAATAAAGCGGCGCGTGAGATGAAAGCGCGGGTCAGTAAATTGCTGCCAAGTGAAAAAACTCGCGGTCTGACGGTATCGACCTTTCACCAATTTGGCTTGCAGTTTTTGCGTTACGAGCTGATTCATACGCCATTGAAAGGCAACTTTTCCATCATGGACAGCGACGACAGTAAACGTCTGCTGATGGAGCTGATGATGCGTGACAATTTAAGCGGCGCCGAAAGTCGCGAGCTGGTCGGCAAAGCGATAAAAATGATTTCTGATTGGAAAAACGATTTGATTGAGCCGGATAAGGCGATGGAAACCTTGGACGATCCAGAAGATATGATTTTTGCCACCCTCTATGCCTTATACGAGCGTAACTTGCGCGCTTATAATGCCGTAGATTTTGATGATTTGATTGTATTGCCAACCAAAATCTTACGTGAAAACGCTGAGCTGCGTGATAAATGGCAAAACCGTATTCGTTATTTATTGGTCGATGAATATCAAGACACCAATACCGCTCAGTACGAGATGATTAAGTATCTAGTCGGACCACAAGGGCGCTTTACCGTCGTGGGCGACGACGACCAATCTATCTATGCCTGGCGCGGCGCCAAGCCTGAAAATATGGCATTGCTCAAAGAAGATTTCCCGAAATTAAAAATCGTCATGCTTGAGCAAAATTACCGCTCGACCACGCGTATTTTGACCTCTGCTAACGCTGTTATTACCAATAACGAGCATTTATTTGAAAAGAAACTGTGGTCAGATAAAGGTCAGGGCGAAAAAATTCGTATTATTAATTGCCGTAATGACGACGATGAATCTGAGCGCGTGGCAAAAGAAATCGTCACTCATAAACTGCGTTTCGGTAATGAGTGGGAGCAATACGCCGTTCTTTACCGCAGTAACTTTCAGGCGCGCATGCTTGAAGCGCAATTGCGTCAGCTGCAAGTCCCGTATAAATTATCGGGCGGTCAGTCGTTCTTTGCCCGTAGTGAAATCAAAGACATCATGGGCTATCTGCGTCTGATTTTAAACCCCGAAGACGACAGCGCGTTTTTACGTATTATTAATACGCCTAAGCGCGGTATGGGACCTGCTACCCTTGAAAAGCTTGGTTTATTTTCGCAAGAGCATAGCATCTCGCTACTCGCTTCTTGTACCCACGCCGGACTTGCTCATGTCTTGCCGTCAAAAGCCTATGGCACCTTAAAAGAGTTTGGCGATTTTATCGAGCATTATACCCGTGAGCTCGATCAGCACCCCGACCCCGTGCCTATCGTCCGTCAAATGATTGATGAAACCGGCTATATCGACTTTGTACGTAGCGATGCCAAAACGCCGCAACAAGAAAAAAATCGTATCGATAATATCGACATGCTTTATACCAGTATTCAGTCATTGATTAATCGCGCTGAAGAAGACGAAGACCGTACGATTGATACCATCATTCGCAAATTGGTCTTGCTTGATATGCTCGAGCAGCAGCAAGAAGAAGAGAATACCAATAAAGTGAACCTCATGACCTTACATGCGGCAAAAGGCTTGGAGTTTGATTTTGTCTATATCATGGGACTTGAGGAAGAAATGCTACCGCACCGCAACTCTATCCTCAGTGAAACCATTGAGGAAGAACGCCGCTTAATGTACGTGGGTATTACCCGCGCTCGCCGTGAGCTGACATTAACGCTTGCGACCCAGCGCCGTGCAGGCGGGCAAATGCGCGTGACCTCTGAATCACGTTTTTTGGATGAATTGCCAGAAGATCATATCGACTGGCCGGCCAAAGCGAAAAAGAAAAAAGCCAGCAAAGACCCTGAAAAAGTCGCTGATGAATACTTGGCCAATATTCGTGCTTTACTAGGTAATCGTTAAGTTTAAAACTTAAGCGATACCCTGTTTACCGCTCTTTACATGAGCGGTAAACTCAATTTTTATACGAATATCTTTTAAAAATTTGGAACCTTTATGCCGACCTCGACGACGAATCCTGAACGACCATCGACCCTGCAAGGAGATTACAATCCTGCAGAGTATAGCGCTGAGTACAAGCTGCTGTATCTACAAAGTCTGGTGGCTGACAGGGCATTTGAAGACATTACCGCGTTTTTAGAAAAGCAATCAGAATATGAAATTGCCAGCTTACTTGAGTCTTTTCCAACACAAGACCGCCTGCTGATTTGGGAGCAAGTACCCGATAATATCAAAGGTGAGGTGCTGGCCGAGCTAGAAGTCGATACGCGCCAGCCGTTGATGAAAAATATCTCATCCAAAGAGATATCGCTGTTTACACAAGACCTAGATGCCCAAGACATCTCGGAGATTTTGGACACGGTGACCGACAGCGTCCGCACCTCGGTGATGGCGACGCTGGACGAAGATATCCGTGTGCAGGTCAATAAACTCGACACCTATGCCGATTGGGAAGTCGGTCGCTATATGGACCCTGATACCATTCAGGTCAGAGACGACATTACACTGGCTGAGGTACAAGACTGGCTGCGCGCCAATGACGATCTGCTCGATGACGAAAGCCAAGAGCTGTTGGTCGTCGATCAAAGCCAGCAGTTACTTGGGCTGCTAAGCTTGGTGGATTTGATCAAACATGATCAAACCACTTTGGTCTCAGAGCTTATCGACCCTGCTATCACCATCAATGATCGCCTCGATATCACCGATGCGGCGGCGATTTTTCGCTCAGAAGACATTCGTTTTGCCCCTGTCATCAACAGCCATGGCGAGCTGGTCGGTCAGTTGAATGCCGAGGACATCATGGAGATTATCCAAGATGATGTCGATAGCACCATGAAAAACCTCGCAGGTGTCAGCCAAGATGAGGAGCTGTTTGCCCCTATCTTGACCAGCGCCAAAAGCCGTAGTATCTGGCTCGGTATCAACCTGTGTACCGCCCTATTGGCGGCGGCGGTCATCGGTCAGTTTGAGGCGGTGTTGGCAAAAGTGGTGGCGCTGGCGATTTTAATGCCCGTGGTTGCCAGTATGGGCGGTATCGCTGGCTCGCAAACATTAACAGTCGTCATTCGTGGTATAGCGATGGGTCAAATTGGTGGCTCCAACCGTTTATGGCTACTGAACAAAGAGCTGTGGGTCGGCGCGATAAACGGTATCATATGGGCGATAATCATGGCGTTTATCGCCCAATTGTGGTTTCATGATATCAAGATCAGTGCGGTCGTTGGCTTGGCAATCGCCATCAATATGACTGCAGCCAATGTCTCAGGCATTAGCATTCCTTTACTCCTAAAACGCATGAATATCGACCCTGCGCTATCCGCCTCGGTTATTTTGACCACCGTGACCGATATAGTGGGCTTTATGTCGTTTTTGGGCTTGGCGAGCGTGCTGATTCTTTAGTCGACCGCCTATGAAAATCTGAAAGCTAAAAGTTAACAATCAGCAGCTATTTCTATTAATAGTTGTTGTTAAGCATTTAAAACTAACCGTTAGAAATGTGATTCATTCTGTTTAAAAAACCATTACATCGTTAAGTGAGTGCGTTATGCAAGCTGTACAAGTTAAAGTTTTAAACCCTAAAATTATTGAAGATAAAGCGTTCTCGCTACCGACGCGCGCTACCGATGGCAGCGCAGGTATTGACTTGCGTGCTTGCATTGATGAACCTTTGACCATTAAAGCTGGGGCGACGCATTTGATTGGCACTGGCCTTGCGGTGTATATTCAAGACCCTAATTTTGCGGGCATGATTTTACCGCGCTCAGGTCTCGGTCATAAGCATGGTATCGTCTTGGGTAATTTGGTCGGCTTGATTGATGCTGATTATCAAGGTGAGCTGATGGTTAGTATTTGGAATCGCAGCAATGAAGATTTTGTGCTAAATCCTGCCGAACGTATGGCGCAATATGTGGTTGTACCAGTCGCCCGTCCGGAGTTTGAAGTGGTGGCAGAATTTAGTGATACCAGTGCGCGCGGTGCGGGCGGTTTTGGCCATTCTGGTCGTCAGTAGCATTGAATATAAGCATTAAACATTAAGCATCATTGGATTTTCATTTAGCATCAATCGCAGCAATAACAATAATCAGCGATTTTTCATTCACCACTAGCCCATTTATCACGACTATAAGGAGAGTAAGCGATGCCGTCTTTTGCTGCGCAGCACTCCTTATTTCGTGCTTATGATATTCGTGGGTCGCGCCAGCATTTTACCGATGATTTTATTCATGCCTTGGGAAATGCTTTTGCGTATCTTTATCAAGCTCAGCCAAGCATTTATAGAGAAAATATTGGCGAAAATAGTAGCCGAAGCACTAACGAAAAAACTATTGTCGTTGTTGGTCATGATGTGCGTGACGGTAGTGGTAGCATGGCGCAAATATTTGCTGATATCTTGTCTCAGCATGGTCTACAAGTCATCCAACTAGGACTTGTTACCACGCCAATGATGATTTTTTGGGCGGAGCAATATCAGGGGCATGGCATTATTGTCACTGCCAGCCATTCTGCTAAAGATATTTTAGGAGTGAAATGGCTCGTCAATCATATCTCGCCTAGCAGCGCAGACATTCAGGCGCTATATCATCAGCTGGGTATTAATAATGCGCAAAACCCGTCTTTAAGCAACATTGCTAAGCCCATTTATCATAAACAGCAACATTTGCCTGCTAAGCAAGTTGCAAGCGCTTATAGCGACGCCATTACGCATGTTTTTAAGCAAATCTATCAGCCTCTTAATCAAACTGTAGAAGATAATCAACCACCCTCCTCTAAACTTGATTTAGTGGTAGTCATTGATTGTATGCACGGCGCCACCAGCAATATCGCCAAGCCTTTATTTACGCATTTTTGCCAAAGTGTCATCATGCTCAACGATACGCCAGACGGTAATTTTCCTACCGGCAATCCGGACCCGACTGAGCCGCAGCGTCTTAAACAGTTGCAGCAAAGCGTACTGCTTCATCAAGCAGATATAGGTATCGCCTTTGATGGTGATGGCGATCGGTTAATGGTAGTCGATAATCGGGGCAAAGTCGTCACGCCCGACCACCTGCTTTATCTATTAGCAAAAATAGCGGTTATTGAAAGTCCGCAAACATTAAAGACTTCGCGACCATACCCGCAAGTGCTCTTTGATATTAAATGCTGTCATCATCTGCCCAAGCTTATCAGTGAAATTGGCGCAACACCTGTGCTTAGTAAAACTGGCAGCAGCCTCATGCGCCAACAAATGCAAGATTCTGACGGTCAAATTATCTTTGCCGGTGAGTTATCTGGGCATTTTATTTTTAATGATAGCCGCTTTATACTTTACGATGACGCCATGTATGCAGCACTACGACTGCTCCATTGGTTGGGAAAATCTCAAGGTACTCAGTCAACTCGTACAAAAAGCCTAGCCGATATTATTAAAGGTTTACCGGTTATCGTCAGTACCGCTGACCATTATTTACCGCTACCAAAAACCATAGCTAACGACTGCTCTATCGTGCAGCAACTGGCAAGATTTTGTCAGTATTTACAGCAATTGGTTCACGCGACATCAGCTGCGTCTATACACCAACTAGACCCGCAAGCTGTGGTCGCCTGTGCGCCGTCACTTTGTACGTGCGCGCAGCAAAGCCAATCTACTACTTTAGAGCAGGCGCAAACGCTATTGCCAGTGGGCACCAAGCTTAGCTGTATCGATGGCGTGCGCTTAGATTTTGCGCGCGGGTTTGGCGTATTGCGCCAATCAAATACCAGTCAAAATCTGACCGTGCGCTTTGCTGGTGATAGCATCGACGACTTTATCGATATTCAAACGAGATTTGCCGCCTTATGCCGCCCCTTTAACAAGACGCTAGCGATGCAAATCTTGGCTATTGTTGCTGAATAGGTATTATTTAACCTTAACTTTACTAGAAAACGCCTTATTAGAGAACGCCAAAGAGAAACAAAAACTCTCAATCAATCCACCGCTTAACCCTGTCTTTTAGGAGCTTGTCATGACGCTTAATTTGGATGAAGCCAAAATTACCGCAGAAGTATTAACCACGGCGCTGCCTTATATTCAACGCTTTGTTGATAAGCTCATCGTCGTCAAATACGGCGGCAATGCCATGACCGACCCTGCGCTTGAAAGCTCGTTTGCCCGTGATATCGTGTTATTAAAAACCGTTGGTATGCATCCTGTGGTCGTGCACGGCGGCGGTCCACAAGTCGATAATTTGTTAAAAGAGCTCGGCCGTCAATCTGATCGCATCGACGGCATGCGCGTGACCGACAAAAGCACGATGGATATTGTTGAGATGGTGCTCGGCGGTAGCGTCAATAAATCGATTGTTAGCTTAATCAATAAGCACGGTGGGCGCGCGATTGGTCTGACGGGTAAAGACGCCAATTTAATCCTAGCTAAAAAACTGATGATGGAAAAAATCGGCGCAGATGGTGTGGCAGTTCCTGTTGATTTGGGCTTCGTCGGTGATGTGGTCAGCGTTAATAAAGACGTGATTAATATGCTGATTGCCTCTGATTTTATCCCTGTTATCGCGCCGCTTGGGGTCGATTCTGAGGGCAACACTTATAATATCAACGCCGATTTGGTCGCTGGTAAAGTCGCAGAATTCTTGCAAGCAGAAAAGCTGATGCTCCTAACCAACATTAAAGGCGTGTTGGGCCGTGATGGTGAGGTAGTCACTGGCTTGACGCCAAAGAAAGTCGATGGTCTTATTGAAGATGGTACTATCTCAGGTGGTATGATTCCTAAGATTCAATGCGCGCTTGACGCGGTACGTAGCGGCGTAAAAAGCGCCGTTATCGTCGATGGTCGTGTGCCACATGCCACGCTACTCGAGATTTTTACCAACGAAGGCGTGGGTACCTTAATTAGCCGTGATTTAGATTCATCAATGAGCTAGCGAGCCGTGATAATTTTTAGTATAAAAAAGCCCGATCTTAACATTTAAGTTCAGGCTTTTTATTTATCAAAGCTGCTTAATTTAGAATCGTTTAATAAGCGCAAAACTCTACATTACTATGGCTACTATTACCATAAACTTTCATATGGTGATTGCCTTTACGCTGGGTGATATAAGAGTTTTCATTTTCGTAGCGATCGCCATTTAAGCGACCATCTGGCCCTGAGACATAAGCGACACTGATTTGGTCGTCACCGACGTTACGAATCACTAATTTTTGATCGGGCAGCAACCATAAACGAAATACTTTGCCGTTTTTGAGGTTGCCACTAAAATTGCCGCAATAACTGTCTTTAGCAAAGGTAATCTTGGTTGACGTATCAGCAGCTTGCGCGGTGACAGTTAATAAAGGCGCTAACGCTAACGCTGCTATCAATATTAATTTTTTCATAATCCTATCCTCGTCCGTGAATATGATGAGCCAGCAAACTTAATTCTAATAATAATTTATAATTTGCCAAACTGATAGCGTTTTTATGAGCACTTATTTATAAAAAAGCTGCCACAAACTCATCTTCATCAAAACCGCATAATAGTATTGGCTGATTTTTATCTACCAGCTGACCTTCAACGATCGGACGTTGGTGGTGTATCAGAAAGTATGCTGAGGAAATAAAAGGAGGAGTGACAGCCAGAGCAAGATGATATATTTGAGGTTATGAAGACACAAATAGATATCAGTTGCCCCGACTGTCACAGT
>NZ_LXWA01000056.1:0-29266 GCF_001652315.1 Psychrobacter sp. SHUES1
GAGAATTCAAAAGGGTTTAGGCTATAAATCGCCAAGACAGGTGTGGTTTGACTATTATCGTCATGCTGCGTAATCAAAATCTCCCAAGTTTAGTTATACGGATTTGACAGCAGGGGTCATAGAGCAGGCGCTGGCACTTGCTAATAAAGCGGTAAAAGGCAATATCATTAGTGCAGACTTTGATCAAGAAGATCGTAACGAAAATAGCCATTACGATATCAAAATCGTTACCAACAATAATGAACAAGAAGTCAGCGTGAATGCCAATACAGGCAAGGTCACGAAAGGAGACACAGAGCGTTTAGACAAAGAAGACTTGGCAGAATATAAAGCCATGAAACAAGCAAAATTGAGTTTGTCTCAAGCTATAAAAAAAGCAAACCAAACGCTGAAAGGGAAAGTGCTTGAAGTAGGGTTCGACATGGATTTTGGCAAGCCTGTCTACAAAGTTGAAATTGGTAAAGGCAATCAAATTCATAAAGTCGTTGTCGATAGCATGACTGGTAAGATTACTCGCAGTCAGGTAAGCGACGTTGATCGTGATGATTAACTACTGATACCCTGTATTGCATATAGCCTCAAATATTAAAAAGCCCCAAGCTACTTTCTCAAGTGGCTTGGGGCTTTTTAATAGCAAGTCTAAATAAACAATTATTGGTACCATGAGTCTACAACCAAGCATTCAAGTCCTCACTAGTGAACCGAACCCGAACCAAGTAAAGCATCTGATTGGTTCCCTTAGGGTATACTTTGGCTACCGCTTAGACTTATCTTCTATGTAGGCGCAGTTTCCATTGCACCGGTAATGGCACAACCATCATATGCTTTGCCTGCGTAACTTAATGTTGCGGTCAGTTCATTTTGGTAGCCATTGTCATCGATACAAATATTTTTTCGTATATTTAAAATAATAGGCTGTCCATTGACTGTACTCTCGTATTCGACGCCTTCAGTAGTGGCGGAACCCACTACTACAATTGTTGTAGGCTCTAAGAATTCTGCTTCTATACTTAATTTATTTCCTTCAACTACTGTCCGCCAACTTTTTTCTTTATTACCAGAAGCGGTAAACGCCAATAACGCTACAGGTACTTCTATTGTCGGCTCCTTATTATGATCCGTACTATCGGCTTGTTGATTACTACAAGCTACTAGGGTTAAGCTGACCGTTAAGCACATTGCCGTCAAAAGCAAAGAACGCATAATTTTTTCCTTTAAATATAATAAGAGAACACTACTATTTAGCAGTGTTCTCTTTGTTTACATAATGAAATTCAGGTTTTTACTACTATAGTTAGGTTTGCGATAGAATTAGAAACTAGTGTCTTAATTAACACCAACGATTATGAGCAGCCTTGTTCAGTAACCTATCAATGTACTCTCTATATTAGTAATATTAATATAACATATCTATAAAGGTTGACAGTGTGGAGTAAGATAAAATCGTTTTTTTACTGTTTGAGTGTTTAAAATATGAAAAACTTAACGGCTGCTATTTTAATTGCGCTTCCTGTTCTAATGGTAAGCCCTACAGTCATGGCCGCATCTTCAGATGCAGTGGCTAAAACTGTTGATGTTCAATTTAAAAAAGGCGCTAGTTCAGCTAATTATTATGGGAAATTAAAGGGTAGTAAGTACGATTCCTATACATTTTATGCCAAAAAGAACCAAAAGCTTTCTGTTAAAACAACGGGAGGGAATGTAGATTCTTATTTATTTAATAAGAATCTATCAGATTCTGTCAATGTAGGAGAATATTCCTCTGAACTAGATAACCAAGGTTATTACACGCTTCCATATTCAGGTAAATATGAATTGCGTATTCTTCAGCCACGTTCTCAAGCTTCTAAAGGAAAAACACCTCCATATTGGCTAGAAGTATCTATCCTATAGGTATGTAAGCTTAATAATGGAGAGCATCCTATATTCTGTGTAACAGCTATGTGGCTTTCATCAATAATTACACAAAATGTAGGATGCTCTCTTGTTGCTACAAGATTTGATAAGTTAAATTAGAGCTATGAGAATACAGTGGCTCGCGTTTATCTTTAGTTCAAATTGTGAATGTTCAATACACCCTAATTATTATCTTCTGTATTAGCATTAAGTGTTATATCTAGCTAGATAGGATGAGTAGAAAATATCTCGTTCTATCTAGCTTTTTTTGTGTTGTGTTTTATATATAACCAAACAGAATTTATTAAAATACTGTGCTGTTCGATCATTATCAATGTATCCAGTTTTCAATCGTATATTTACACGCCGATCTACTTACAGACAAAAATTTTTAGGAGAGAAATTATGAGTATGGTATCTGAGTTTAAAGAGTTTGCTTTAAAAGGTAATGTAATGGACTTAGCTGTCGGTGTCATTATTGGTGGTGCATTTGGAACCATCACAACATCGTTAGTCGAAGACATCATGATGCCAATCGTCGCCTTTATTGCTGGCGGTGAAATCAACTTCAAGAATATGTTTGTGATATTAGGCGATGTGCCTGAAGGTATTGCTATGACTTATGACGCCTTGAAAGAAGCAGGCGTTCCTGTATTAGCTTATGGTAGCTTTATTACGGTACTTATTAACTTCCTGATTTTAGCATTCATCATTTTCATGATGGTGAAGATGGTCAATAGATTACGTCGTGCGGATGAAGTAAGGGAAGAAGTGCCAGAAAAACCTTCAGAAGAAGTGCAGTTACTTCGTGAGATTAGCGCTAAGCTTAGCAATACGAATGTTACTAAATAAGAGAGTCTAACCTGAGATGCTCTAATAGAATGAAAAAAGGAGCCCATCTGAACTGACCCCCAAATATTGGACGGTTTAGTTTACCCCAAGGACTGAGTCCTGTACTGCACAGGACTCAGTCCTTTTAGTTTCTATCAGTGACAATAACTGCTGCCTGAGCAGATAAGCCAAAGAGAGATAACGCCATACTTAGAATAACTTTTTTCATAAAACCTACTTTTTTTGATACCAAAAATACTGTTTTCAAGCATTAATAATACCCTATATTTGTTCAATAAAGTGAGTGCTATATAACTAACCGTCTGATTTACACAGCAGTTTATTTATAATTTGCCTGATAGACGGGTTAGTGCCATAGTTGTTCACTGAACGTTCTGGACAGTTGTACTGTACAGTTTCTAAAAACGTACTTGAACACTAGGTGAACAATGAACATATCGGTGACAAAAGCGGCAAAAGAATGGGGTGTATCAAGAACGACGATCTATCAGAAGGTCAATGATGGTGAGCTTTCCAGAACAGCAGATAAGAAAATAGACGTTTCAGAAATGTTGCGCGTGTTTGGTGAGCCAATTTCTAAAAAACGTACTGAACGTTCAGTGGACACTGTCCAAAGTACACCTCTGAACAATCAAAGTGTTCAGTACAATACGGACATTGAACACCTATTAGCGCTTGAAAAGCTCAAGAATGAACACCTCAGCCAACAAGTAAGCGATCAAAAAAAGTTAATTGAAAATTATCAGCAGCAGATAGGACAGTTAAACAAAACGCTGGATAAAGCCAACGCCAGTATCCAAGATTTCGCACAAGTAAGACTGCTAGAGTTTAAGCAGGCTGAAATGAGTGATGAGCCGCCACTTGAACCAGAGCAAGAAAAAAAAGATGATTCAATCGTCGTGACGGCTAAGAAGAAAAAACGGTGGTTCTTTTGACTTTAACGGATATTTGAAAAAACATTAGTGTTTAATCTTTGGTAAATAGCTCTCTAAACCTTTATTGGGCTTGTTAAAACTTTCAGGCTCTCGTTGTATGATATTAATCATTTCGCGCTTAAATGCGTCAGTCTGCATTTTGCCGTCATAACTTAGGCTTGGATGATCGTTATAGTCATTCATAAACTGCACGCTATCGACAATGGACTGGATGGCTGCTTGCGATAATGCACCGTCTGCACCCGTTAGCTTGTCTAATGTTTTTTTATGGAAACTCAGCTTTAAGCCTCTAAATCCCTTACCTCTCGATTTCTTCTGATACTCCACGCTAACACTATAGTTTGTATTCTCGTTAATGTCGTTAATAGCTGTTTCAATAACAAATTGTCGCAAATGACCGAACTGCTTGTATTTACCTTTGACATTCATTACATGCTTAAATTCTTCAAGTGTAAAATCTTTGCTGTACTGAAACTGATTAACCCACATAACGACTAATTCATATAAACGTATTGAGTGGATACTTGATAACTCGCCGATTTCAAGCAACTTATACTTAGTAAAATTAGCTCTTAGCTGTGTCAAATAAGGCAAAATCTTTTCTGCAAAAGATAAAGAAACTTCTCCGTTATCCGGGTCATAGACAATACTACTGATAAGTCTTGTTTGAAGTATTTTGTTTTCGGGCAAGCTCATTACAATATCAACGTCATACAAACGCTTACTTGCGTTTTCCATATCACGATAGACGTTCTGCTCGTTTTTAGACTTCTTACCAAAGAACAGTGACTTTATATCATCTACAGACACTTTAAATTCAGTCTGTTTTGTTACTTCTGGTGCGTCAGGTCTGCTGTCTATCTGACTAATACACGCTAGCATTAGCTCTTTGTCTGTTTTTTGCATTGTGTATGTTGCTAAAATCAGCTCGTTTGATTGAACAACTAAATTATTTTCCATTTTTAATCCTGCTCATTTACTGTTTTTTTAAAACACTCAATCTATATCAACATTAAAAACAGCTAAATAAACAGTATTTAATATATGACTGTTTTTTCTGCTCATTTACTGTTTTTTCTCTTTGTAAGCTATTGATTTTAAAGGTGAAAAAAGGCTCTTAAACAGGAGTAAACAGGATCAAATAAAAACCCTTAAAGAAACGGGTGATAAATTTTTTTGGGATAAGTGAAAAATCATCACTTAAACCACGTAGCTTGCCTAAGCAATTTATTCCTTAGTAACGGTTCTTTTGAGGATTCAATTAAGGACTAAATCCTCGGCTAGGTGAATGGGTTTTATTAACCTGATGTTGGTATGACTCTAAACCACTCTGTAATGCTTTGTGTTGGCTTTCAGACAACTCTTTGCCATATTGCTCAGTAAACGTCTCTAAAGGAGACCATCCCAGATTTTGTGTAACTGTCTAACTTGTTTCAATAGTTACGCCAAATCCAGGAAACTCCTGACAAAATAAAAAGTCGATACCATATGGTATCGACTTTTTATTAGTTCATTGAGGGTATTTACATACCAATTTGAGTGACTATGAAATAAATAATCGTACCTACATAATTTCCAATTACATAACCGACAGTACCAATAACTAAGATAGGGCCGACGAGCTTTGTCCAGCCCTTGCTGATGGCTAAAGCAGCTGCCGTAGTGGGCCCGCCAATGTTGGCATTACAAGCTAGTACTACTTCTTCAACACTGAATTTAAATAGTTTACCTATACCCATAGTAATGGCTAAGTTGACCATAGTAATGATAAATACAAATACAAACAGCAAAGGTGCTTTAGTCACAATCAAGCCAATTGAAGCAGGAATGCCGATAACAACAAAGAATAAATAGATACAATAAGTACCAAGCTCTTGGCTACCGTTAAGCTTCTCAAAAGAATTTCTAAAAATAGAAGCAACAATAAAGGTAATAGTCGTTAACAATAAATACTTATCAGTAATCAAACTAATGATTAGATCGCCAATAATATTGTCGCTAGTTCCTAATAAAGCTTTTAGCAATGCTGATAATTTAAAAGAAATTAATACTATTAACATCGAGCTGGCTAAGCAGATCGCAATATCTTTCAATGAAATAAGATTTGGTTTCCAGTAAGCCTCAGATAAAGTACGACTGCTTTGCATCTCTGGATCTTTTTCAATTTCATCGGTATGCGGTGAGCCCCATATACGACGTATAATAGGAATACCGGCTAATCCAATCAATATCAAAAAATAAAAAGCCATCATCATATTGTCAGCGACGATAGTAGCGGCATTAATACTTTCGCTTGGTTCCAACTTAGCAGACATAGCGGCGTAATTCACCCCGCCGCCACTATAAGAAGCTGAAATCATACCACTGATCTTATCCAGCTCTGGAATGTAACGACGTAAAGCTAAAAAGGCAATGACTGTACCAATCATGGTAGCCATAGATGATATTAAAAACAATAATAGTAATTTCCAGCTCTCTTTAATCAGTGATTGTATATTGGTTTTAAATAGTAATAAGGGTATGGCTAGCGGCACGATGTAGCCCCAGACAATATCGTATGTAGGCGCATCCGTAGGAATGATTTTTAGATTGGAGGCTGCTATAGCTATTAGCAATGCAATAACAGCACCAGGTACTTTGCTAGCCCATTTGCAGCGTTGTTCAATAAAAATAGCAGAAGTAGCTGCTACTAAAATGAATGTCCATAGTGCCAAATGGTCATCTGCTTGAATTAAAGTCTCCACCATGTTCCTCCTTGAACTTGATATCTAAATATATAGCTATTAAAAAAATAGGGATTGCCAACGGTTATAAAAAAGGCCATTAGGAGTCTAACGTATCCCAATGAGCTGCGCCATAGAGGGCATGGCTTTGCTGGTTGTAATGTGCCCAAAGGGGATTGCCGTAATCAAAATGCCACCATTCAGTGGGTAAATTAGTAAAACCAACTTGCGTCATTACTGAATATAATAGACGTCTGTTATGACAAGCGGGATGCTCAGGATAAGCTTCGTAAAAATGAGTGTATGAACGCTCTGTTGGTTCATCAAAATCAGCACCCATGTCTAACCAATCACCAGTTTCAATATCGAATAAGGTGATATCCACTGAGCCTCCTGTTAAATGAGGACTAACAAAATCTGGGCTAACCGGTGCAGCAAATTGTGATAGCAGATGTTGCTGTTCGGCAAGATTTAAATCTTGATATTTTATTTTGATGATTTCAGCGATTTGATCACGAACGCCTTGCTGAACGGTACGCGAGCGCCAAGCATCAAGGACTACTATGCCTAAATGGTCAGGTAGTAAATCAGCTGCTTGTTGTAATTTTTGGATGACAGAATGTCTAGCCACGCAAACATCCATAGCGTATGGCACATTGTAATCAGAGTAAATAGGGAATTGCTTTAGGTTCTTATTGTTTGGAATAGTTTTTAATGGTTCGTTTGATTCGACTATAGCAATGTCTTTTAGTTTGTCCCAGCCATACTGAGCCAATTTTGGTATAGGAGATATAGGCATTTTACTTCTCTACTTACTTAAATAAGTGAACCGCCTCGACTATATCGGAGGCTATTTATTTCAGTTAGGCCACTTGGTCTAACTAGCTAAGGTTATCATAATACCGCTTTTCAAACTCAAAAGGTGACACATACCCAATTGTGCTGTGCAGTCGTATTTTATTGAGTCTGAGAAGCGTTAAAAGTCGATTTTGCTTTGCAAAACGAGGGGTGATCTCAAATGGGCCACTTAAAATAATCTATCATTAGCCTATACCTAAAAAATAAAACCTCTAAACGATACTCTATCTATCATTAGACTTATTTCTATTATTAAATGATATTAATATCATGATATTATCAATGGACATTAATTTATAAGTCTAAATAATATAGGTGGCGTTATGACCGTTCGTATTTATGTGAGAGCCAGCACTAAGGATCAAGACGCTAAGAGAGCCTTGTCTGACTTGATTAGCTTTAGCCAAAGCTATAACGATAACCTTGTTGAGTACGTTGAGCATTTCAGTGGTACAAAGCTCGATAGGCCAGTATTAGCTAAGCTATTAAAGGACGCTGATCAAGGCGATATTCTGCTGGTTGAAAGCGTGGACAGATTAAGCAGGCTATCTCAAGATGATTTTGCAATTCTAAAGCAGCGCATCAAAGACAAGGGCTTGCGATTGGTGGTGGCTGATCTACCAACTACGCATACGGTAAGTAAAGGCATGACAGGTGAGATCCTAACAGTGATTAACCATATGCTGATCGACTTATTAGCAACGATGGCAAAGCTTGATAACGATAAGCGTAGAGAGCGTATTAAGCAGGGGTTGGCGAACAGTGGTTATAAGCCCACTGGTAAGAAGCCTAATACAACGAAACACAATCGTATTAAAGAATTAGCCAGTCAAAACAATATGACGAAAGAGGAAATCGCTAAGGCAGTTGGTGTTGGGGTGGCTACGGTCTATCGGGTGTTAAAGCAGGGCTAACAGCTGAATAGTTGAGGTATTTTAAATAACAGTTTGTCTTTTTTATAGACACGATACTATTAGATACATAAGAACCAACTTGGAAGTTTTTAATCATGCAACCGACTTATTATAGTGTCTAACAAGTAATCTACAGTTTCGTCAAGCATGAACCGATGTAAACGTTAAATAACATTTTAGTCTGATTCATAACTTTTATTATTTCTTATTATTTATAGCACATCAGCTTGATTAGGTTTTAAAAGCTATTATCCTACCCAGTTTTTTGTCTAAGCCTCATAGATTCGAGAGTAGCTAGCCATATCAAAGGTAGGATAATCAGCGCAGAACCTATTAACAAAGTCATATTTGGTACTTCGTTAAACCATATGATTCCAACCACCACCGCCCCTAGTAAACCTGAGTATTCCGCACTAGAGACTTTGTACGCTTCAATGTGTCGGTACACCTGTATGCATATACCCGCATAAATCAAAATAAATACATTTGAACTGGCGGCCGTAATCAATGAGTGCCAGTCAAATGGCTGTCCCTCCCAAATAGCCAAACCAAGCGCGAATGGGATTCCTAGTAAATTGGTCAAAAGTAGCGTTTGATAGACAGTATGATGCTGTGGAAGTTTACGAACTAACAGATTGTTTAGCGCCATGGTTACCGCCACTATAAGGGCAAACACCGCCCCTAAATTGATCTGTTTCGGTTGTACAATAACGAGGATACCAGCAAAACCTAATATAGAGGCTGCGATAGTCGGAAAGTTTAATCTGTCTTTATAAAATAAAAAACCCAGTGGTAATACAAATAAAGGGGCGGCATAAAAAATAGCATTCGCAGTCGCAAGAGGCAGTGCTTGAAGAGACAGTACCATGAATATCACACCCAATAACCACACGTGACTACGAACAAAGTGCCATTTTATATTACTGAATAACTTGTTCTTTTTATTAATTAAGCAAAACGGCAACAGCATTAAAACCGCTGTGCATTGACGAAACAGGATAAATTGATATACCGCCGTCTCAGAGGGCAAGGCCTTTATCAAGGCGTCTGAGAAGACCGCAATGATATTTCCTAGTACCAATAGCGTCATGGCAAATGCAACACTCATCTTTGGCATTCTTAGCCTCCTCGCCCTACTCTAAATTCAGAAACTGTTAAAACCCCAATGGGTTCATGCTGATTTAACGATCTGTCAGGCAGTATATTCAAGTAAGAGTATGATGTATAATGATATAAAACATATTTAGTATTACCTGAGGTAATAATGGATTTACCACCGCTGCGTGCAATACAGTGCTTCGAGTCCGTTGCACGGTTTAACAGCTTTTCAAAAGCAGCAGAAAGCCTCAATGTGACACAAAGTGCCGTGAGTCACCAAATACGCATCCTTGAAGAGTATCTTGGGGAAGCAATGTTTTACAGGCAAGGCCGGACCTTTTCGTTGACAGAGGTTGGTGAGCGTTATTTCACAGATGTGAGTGGCGCATTGGGTCTACTTTCAGATAGTAGTCAGATTATTAAACATGGAAAACCTGGGCATATACGCTTAGCTCTGTACAGTTCAGTCGCAGTGAATTGGTTGATTCCTCGACTAGAAGACTTCTATAGACAGTATCCAGAAATAGAACTTACTTTAGATATGGTTAATCATCCCTCTGATTATAATGAGCAAAGGGCCGATTGTTATATCACCGTCGATCCTCCTCCACATGCTTTCATCAGTAAGTTTTTATTTACTGAAACTTTATATCCTGTTTGTGGTCAAAAGCTTTGGGAGAAAATAAGAGATAAACCCCTTCCTGACGCATTGTGGCGGCATCCAATATTGTCTGTGAGATATGCAGATACAAGCGTGAATACAGCAGAGGATTGGCTGCGGTGGTGTAAGGCAGGCGGATTTGAATTGCCAAGCGATATAAAGATAAATCATTTTAGTCATGTGCTACTAGCGATAGAAGCCGCACGGTACAATCTGGGCATTACTCTTACCAATAATTATATGATGCAGGATGACGCCTATAAACAAAATATCGTTAAAATCCCAATGCATGAACTACTAACAGGGGATAAATTTTACTTCGTTTACAAGGAATTAAAGAAAAATCAGGATGATATTATTAAACTATGTAAATGGTTAGAATCTCAGTGTGAGTAAAGAAATCCTCTATCTTATTTGTTGTTACAAGAAAAATAATGATTTGTTAAGGGGTTTAAAATGATGATTTAGAAAATCCCGATTCAATAACTCATAAACACTCGTATCCTCAAAAAATAGTCATTCATTTTATCTGATATTCAAATAATATAAGTTAATAGGTTGAAGTTTAAAAGAAATAATGCTCATTACATTTAGTTAAAGTCGAATTAACTTTAGAATAAAAACGGAAATTTATACGTTTTTTTATTGTTTATCTGTTAGTGATAATGGCTGTTATAGTCAATTCCACCTAAAAGTGTTATAAACTAATTATCAAACCCAATTGTTATTATAAAGACCATGACTTACTCACTAGATTTTCGCAAACAGGTACTAAAAAGTATAGATGACGGTATGACCTTTGCCGAGGCAGCTGAGTTTTACAATCTCAGCCCAACCACCATACAAAACTGGAAGCGGCGTGTTCATAGTAAAACAACCAGGCAAACCAAACCTTATAAAATACCAGATGATGTGCTACTTAATGATGTCAAAGAGTATCCCGATGATTACCAGTATGAGCGAGCTCGTCGCTTAAACTGTAGTAAAACAGGCATTTATCATGCCCTAAAGCGCCTAGGCATCAGTCAAAAAAAAGACCTTAGAGCATCCAAAAGCCTGTCCGATCAAAAGAGCGATATACCACAGTAAGCTTAATAGCTTTAAGCAGCAAGGCTATCCCATCGTTTATATATACGCGCGCGGCTTTGAGCACGAGACCATTCGCTCTCATGGTTATGCACCGATTGGTAAGCCTTGTATCGATAGCTACAACTGGCAAGGTAAAAAGCGAACCAACGTTATCGGTGCTCTCTATGAAAAGATGCTGTTTGCACTAGATTACTTTAAGCACAACATTAACAGCCGCATATTCTACGAATGGTGCAAACACAAGCTGATCCCAAGTCTTAAAACAAAATGCGTGATTGTGATGGATAATGCCAGATTTCATAAGAAGAAGCGCATTCAAAAGCTACTGAACAGGCATGGTCATCGTATTCTATGGCTGCCACCGTACAGCCCTGATTTGAACCCTATTGAAAAAAAATGGGCACAAGTAAAGTTTCTACGCCAAGGCTGGTTGGAAAACGACTTATCCAAGTTGTTTTATGATGTTTGTCCTAACCATAACAATTTTATTTTGAACTGACTATATCATATCTATTCTTAATATAGATTAGGGTCTCTATATATATTTGCTTAAACTTGCCCGAATAACATTACGCCATGTATTAATGAAGGACCTAAGAATACCATAAACAATCCCGCTAAAATCATTGTTAAACTTGCTATAACGCCCTCATCCTCATTGCGCTGACTTGCCCGGGCTGTACCAAAACCGTGTGATGCATTACCAAATGCGATTCCATTTGCAAGATGGGAGCGAATACGAAAAAAAGTCAAGATCATATCCCCTAAAATCATTCCCACCATCCCTGTAATCAAAGTAAACAATGAGACTAAAGAGGAAGATCCGTGAATTTTTTCAGATAAGTCTAACGCAAATGGTGTCGATATTGAACGGGCCATCAAGCTATAGGTCAAGGTCTTATCAAAATGAAACAAACCAGCGAATATATATATGCTTAAGACCCCCACCACCATCCCGACAGTTATGGAAGCGGTCAAAGCCAAAGCATGTTGACGTATTAAACGACGATACTCATAAATAGGTATAGCAAACGCAACCGTTGCGGGGGCAAGTAGCTGCACAATCCAAGCTGTATCCTTCCAATAAGTATCATAAGAGATATTAAAAATTATCATTAATGAAAGCGTTACTACTGGAACCGTGATAGCAGGGTTTAGCCAAGATTTTCGATAGCGCACATAGACTACTCTAGCCATATAATAGGCAGCTAATGTCCAAATGAGACAAAGGATTGACCAAGTATTCATCGCAAATCCTCACGCATTATTATCATTTTTTTAGGTTTAATTGGGCTTTATGAATCTGATGACGATACAATCTACGTTGCAAACGGCGCCCCATGATAAAGGTTAATGCTGAGCTTAACATCACCATCGCGGTACTCAAGATAATTGTCAGCATTAATTGCCATCCTTTACTGACAAACAGCGCCTTATATTGAAGTATTGACATCATAAGCGGGATAAACATTAATACTAATTCACCCAAAACAAATTTTGCACCCAGTCTGACCCAGTTAACCTTAATAGCACCACTCATTAATAATATCAGCATTAAAAACATTCCTAAGACGCCTGAGGATACGGGTAAATGCAATAATTCAACCAATATCTCAGCACAATACCAGACAGCTGCGATAATAGCGCATTGCATAAGGACATGAAGCCATGATTGGCGATAGAACTGTTGAAGTGTAAGTTTTTTTTCATCTACAAAAGATAGGGATAAGCGAATATTAGGATTACGCATAATAATTGTTGTTTGTTGATTAGAGACTACTTATTATAAAAATACCATAGTCATAAATTATGAATTATATTTTTATTTTTATTCCCAATTTCTATAATAAATTTCATTATCCTTCCTAACCATGGTTTATTATTCATGATAACTTTGAAACAATTACGCTGCTTTGTGACAGTTGTAAAAACAGGTGGGTTTCTTCAAGCCAGTATTCAACTCAATTTAACCCAACCCACCGTTACCAAATCTATCAGTAATCTTGAAGAATATTTAGGCGTAGCTCTGTTTGATAAGCCTTTGACTCATAGAAAAAAGCGGCTAGTTAATTTAACGGAAATTGGCGAACACCTCTATATTCAAGCAGTTGATATCTTACAAAAGGCAGATAATCTTGAACAAACAGTAGTAGATTATCAGCAATTAATAGGTGGTAAATTGCGTTTGGGGATTTCACCGTTAGGCAGTGAAATACTAAGCAAAGCTATTTTTAACTTTTACCAAATGCATCCTAGTATAGAAACTTCACTTATCGAAGATGGTGCTGAGTCACTTAAGCAGGCCCTTCTAGAGGGGCAACTTGATGTGGCAACATTGATGAAGCCGATTGACGATGATTTTGACTACTTGTCGATATGTTGCTATCCAGTGGTGGTCGTAGCAAATAAAAACCGTATGGGTAAGCAAAAAACCAAGGTAACACTTAAGTCACTATCAAATGCACCCCTAATTTTATTTACCTCCAATTCATCATTTACTCCGATGATTATAGAAAACTGTCAATCACTAGGTTTTGAACCTAATATTATTTGCCAAACCAATCAGTGGCACTTGCTTCTTGACATGGTAAAACAGGATATGGGCGTGACTCTTTTGCCTCAATATTATACTCAAAAGTTGGATTTAACAGGATTAGTCTGCTTGCCACTAACCCAACCTCAGTTAAAATGGGAGCTTGTCATGGCTTGGCGCCGTCATCGCTTGCTTACACCAAGTATGCAAGCTTGGCTTGATAACATAAGAAAAAATATATAACTAGGCCTTGATAATGCTTTGGCTGTAACAGGGCATAGGTTATACAAAACAGAGGTGATTGAATATTTGAAAGCAGATTTGCAAGGTTTAGCGAATGTACAACTTGCGACATTGAATTGGGTAGATCGGTTCAATAAAAAGCGTATACACAGTGCATTGGGCTATGTATCGCCTTTTGAGTTTGAGAGCCTTTCCTAAAAAGTGTGTAACTGCTTATAATCCAATAACCGAAGAATAAGCAATGACTACTCAATCTGACCTTAAAAAACTGGCCGAGCAAATGGCCAGCAGCATGTCATAGATAATACTTGAGAATTTATTATGCGCATTTTTATCAGAGAATATATGCATCATTATTCTCTCATGTGCATCTCTTTCGTAAATAGTGACAACTATGTTGACAAACACCGTTATGGCCGTTTAATTGAGTTGCCAATAAAGAGGAGTGCCATAAACCTTGGCAAAATAATCAATTAGCGTTCTTACATTTAGAGAAATGTGACGAGTATGAGGATAGAGAGCAGCGACATGCTGAGGTGTGGTTTTGACTGCCGTACTATAATTAGGCAATAGCTTAATAAGCTCACCACTCTTCAAGTACTCACCGATAAGCCAATCTGGAAAAAGCACGATTCCCATTCCTTTGAGTGCAGATACCAATAAAGATTCTGCATTATTAGACATCAACAAAGCAGGCGCTAAGAATGGCGTCCAATCTTCATTTCCTGTTTTAAAAAGCCAACGATTGGGTCCTGTTGAGCCCTTATACACTAGGCATTTATGATGCGTCAGATCTGCTGGCACTTGCAATTTACCATGTGTGCTTATATACGCCGGAGAAGCGACAAGATGATAGGTTTGCTCACCAAAAATACGCGCATGAAAGGTCGAGTCATTTAAAGTACCGATTCTAAAAATAACGTCTGTTGCGTAATGATGAGGATCAATAAAGTCATCCGTTAACGTCAAATCTATCTGTAATCTAGGATATTGAGCACTAAGCTGCGGCAGCCAAGGTGCGATATGGCGTTGTCCAAAAAAAATAGGGGCGTTGATTCTGATTAAACCACCTGGTTCTAAAGTCCTGTCTTGAAGTTCCTGTTGTGCCGCATTCATGCTTTCAGTCATGGATTTTGCATAGCGCATAAACACATGTCCCGCTTCAGTCGGAATGACGGCACGTGTATTGCGATGAAAAAGCTGTTGCCCTAAAGAGTCTTCTAGCTGTTTGATAATACGAGACACTTTAGAAGCTGACACACCTTCTTTTCGCGCCACTACAGAAAAACTCTGAGCGTCAAAAACCTCTATAAAAAATAATAGAGTTTTTATGTTGATGCTATCCACTGTATCCATTTGTGCAACTTATGCAAAGGTTATTTCTATATTATAGCGTTTTTTAATGGGTATAGGCTGCGGTACACTACGCCGCATTGCTCATTGAGGATTATTACATGCAAATTTTATTAATACTTATTGTTGTTTTAGGGGGCATGGGATTATCTGTTGAAGCGGGATTACTTGGACCTTTAGGAAATGAGGTAGGCGAGCTGTGGGCAACGTTGAGTATTTTTGGCGTTGGCGCTGCTCTGACATTCTTTTTGATGTTGTTTTTTAGTCCGCGAGATAGCCCTTCCTTTTTTTCACAGCCGCCTTTACTGCTGGTTGGTGGTATTTTGGGGCCTGTTTATGTTGTGGTATTAACCGTGGTCACGCCTGTCATTGGCATTGCGCTGACGATGATTGGCATACTGGCTGGACAAGTGTTTCAGAGTTTACTCATAGATCATTATGGTTTGTTTGATACCATAGAGCGAAAAATAGACAACAAACGAATTATTGCTTTATTTTTCATTATTGCCGCACTTATTTTTATGGCAAAAGGATAATCTAAATGATGCTTATTTTAATGATTGTATTGGCAATAATTGGCGGCGCGGCTTTAAGTGTTCAAGCAGCATTAAATGGTCGCCTTGGCAGCAACGTTGGGGTGTTTAAAAGTGCTTTTTTAACCTTTTCTGTGGGTGCGGTTGTGACCGCTTTGCTTATTTTCTTTTTTGAACCAAGTCATACGGTCACTTTGATGGATGTGCCTAAGTGGCAACTACTTGGCGCTTTGTGTGGTGTTCCTTATATTGTCATTATGGTGGTTGCGGTCCAGCGTATTGGAACTGCTGTGGCAACGGTAGCCGTTATTTTTGGTCAGCTGAGTATGAGTGTATTAATTGATAATTTTGGTTTGCTTGGTAATGAGGTCATTAGCCTTTCAGGTAGTCGAATCAGTGCTTTGGTTTGTTTGGCAATCGCGCTTTATTTTATTTATGCGAGTAGCAAGTCTGAGCCTAAAGAGGCTCAGTAGCTCATATATATTGATTATTACTAGGGCATGACTTCAATTTAATCGATGGACATCTAAATGGGCTAAAAATGGCTAAATTTTGCCAAACTTCATCAAATAGCTAGGTAATATCCCGATATTAACGGCGCTATTTTCCTTGTTTGACTGCAATTTATCTCATTTTTATCACCATTTTTAAAATGAAGACACGCCCTAGACATATTTTTCACTTTGTAGCTATGAAGAACTGGGTGTATTACTGCTGAACCTTCTTATAATGATAGTCACACACCGTTCAGGTGCTTCTATTGGCAGAAGATGTCCATTGTCTGATAACTCAATGATGCGTTCAACGGGACGAGATCTTCCCAAACTTTACGAACCTCATTGCTAATAAATATGGAAGGTTTGCCAATGATAATGGTGTAGGGTACATCAAGGTCGTTGAGCTCTTTTAAAGCATCATTGACAAAAGGAGTGTCAAAGTAGCTTGCCAACTCTTGCTTAGGGGCGAACAGTAAGCTGTATTGCTCTTGCTCATTTTGGACAAGACTGTTTTTTGCAAAAGTATAAAGATGATCGTCATTGATACGCTTGAATGCGCGATGCGCCCGTAGATAGTCGTAGTATAACTCAATACTCTCCCAGTTCGTTTGCTTGGCTAACGTGCTTTTGAACGGTTCTTGACCAATCTTTAAGTCGTCAGGCGCAGCGTTCATCATGAGGGTTTGCGATTTGGTAAAAGTCACAGGCTCTATCAAGTAAAGCTCTGAGAACAGCTCTGGACGTTTGGCTGCGGCGATGGCAGTGGCGGTAGCACCTTGAGAATGTCCAATACCGACGATAGGGCTGTCTTGTGTCTTCTCTAAAAAATCAATCAATATATTGGCATCTTGCTCGCAGGTAAGCTTCTTGACGGATGGTAAATCGTGCCAGTAGCCGCGCATGGCAAGACTGGTGATAGCAAATTGCGCACTGAGCTTGGTTAATAGTGGTAAATAGACGCCAGTCGTAAAGCCGTTGCCACCATAGAAATGAGCCGCTGTCCTCGATGTGTTTCTATCCCTATTACCCAACGCAGACAGGTCATAATAGCGCGCTTGTTTGTCATCTAATGTGATGTTGCGTTCGAATGTGTATTGAGTGGATATAATGAGTTCAAATTGAATGGGGTAAATATGCCACTTTTAACATGGATACGTAGTAAAAGAGATTTCCTTGAGCCAGTCGCTGACCATGCGGCTGACTTGTTGGATGCAGCTGATAAGAAAATAATAAAGAGGACTAAATTATCAGGTCACATATAGGCTTTTGCAATTAAAAATGGCTGAATAGAATCCACCCACCGATGGCAATTAGCATTAAGCCGCCGAACATTTCTGCTTTATGGCCGATGAGTGATCCCAGTACTTTTCCAAGCATCACGCCAAACGTGACCATGGTGGCCGTCGCCAACCCAATCAAGCTTGCTGCTAGTAGAATATTAACTTCTATAAATGCAAGACTAATACCGACAGCCATCGCATCGATACTAGTACCAAAAGCAGCAACAGCAAGTTTGAGAAACGAATGTCTTGAGGGGGCTTCTTGTTCTTCATTATCCGGTTTTAGCCCTGCATACAGCATGTGCAGCCCTAAGCCTAATAGAATGACGAATGCGACCCAATGGTCCCATGCTTCAATAAAAGAGGCATCGATAAAAGAGGTAGCAGAACGGCCAATTAACCAGCCAATGATAGGGGTAATCGCTTCAATAGAGCCAAAGATGACACCCATTCTTAACGCTTCGGTAAAACGGGGGTTTTTAAGACTTGCGCCTTTACCAATCGCCACAGAAAAGGCATCAGTAGACATAGAAAAAGCAAGTAATGAAAGTGCAATAGGATTCATGTGATTTTCTCAGGCCGAGTATAGAGTCAACGACATACGCACACTCTCGACCTACAGTGTGGATATATCGATGGTCTCGCCAACCGAGAGGTGTTCGTACCATGGCATATGGCCAAGCATGTTGACACGAACTCTTTCGCAGAACGAAAGCAGGCTACTCCCCAAAGAACGCTCACATTAACATGTCTATGTTACAAGTCAATAAGAAAGTATCTAGTCAGGCTTCTTTGAGGCTATAGCCTATAACAGTAGAATCTATTAAAGATACTTACTTCAGTAGCTTGCGTAAAAATTTAACACGCGATATCAATAAAAAATCTAATAAAGCGATGACAACAATAGCAATGATTGCCGTTGGGAATATGATAGCGACAATAAGTAACGGAATGGCAAGCGTCCACCCTATAGTAAAACGCTGACTACGAGCTGGTGGATTGAGTCCAGTCATGTCGTTAGTTTGACGAGGACAGCGTTGCCACCACATCACATAACCACTCACACAAATGGCAATAACAGAGAGGCAGAATAAAACGTTGGCTAATACACTCCACCACCCCAGCGTCCCCATGTGTATGGCAGCACCCGCTGCCATAAATTTACCAAACGCATTGTAATCATCGAACCGTATATCAGCCAAAACCTTGCCCGAATAGCGGTCAATATGCACGGTGCGATCAGCCGTTGGGCTTTTCATATCGTAGCTCATTGAATCTTGGCTAATCGTCCATACGCCTGTCTCCCCTTGCGGTAGATTCAACTGATAACGCCCTACAAAACCAAGCTCACGAGCAAATCGATCTACGGTAACAATCATAATGGGTATATTGGGCGCAATACCGTTTTTACCCATAGTCGTACCTGATTCTGGCATTGGTGTTAACTCTAGTACCCAAGGCACGTCTTTAGTCTTTCCTGAATTTAATACGCTGCCATGTGTGTGAGCTGTGGCTGCTGTTGCGCCATGGACGTGCGGCGCGGCATCGGCGTTATCCATATGCATATCAGCATGATTCTGACTGTGGTCAATCGAGATTGGCATTGGCGCGACGCCCCATTTACCCGCAGGGAAGTGACTCCACGACTGTACAATGCGCTCACCCCAAATTCCTGCCCAAGCCATTCCCGAAATACAGAAAAACAATAGCAAAACAGATATCCAACTGCCTAATGTCGCGTGGATCGTCCGGAAAAAGGAACGCTTTTTCTTTAGATTGGTATCGTCAGGAATCAACATCGCTTTGACAGATTTACGCTTATGCCACCACAAATACCAGCCAGTTAGTATCATTAGAATTGTTAATGAAGCAGTCGTTTCTTGAATATAATCACCGACTTTACCCAGCAGCAAATCACCATGAATACTGTCAAAGGTATAATACAGATTGCTATTGCTGGGTGTACTGTTGACGATATCTGCAGTATAAGGATTGACGGCTACCATATTGTCATGGTCTTCTGATGTTACCTGAAACAGAGCTACCTTATCCGTATCACGAGGGGCGATATATTTAACGAGGGTACTATTGGGTAAGGTATTGAGCGCGTTTTTAGCTTGGGTAGCGAGGGGCGCTTGCATTGCTGTTTCGGGAACAGTAATGCTTAAACGGTCATTGTCTCGTCCCACTGTGTTAGACATAACCAACATACCAAGTGCGGTACAAGATAAAATAATTAAAAAAGGGACAACAAATATTCCTGCATAAAAATGCCATCGCCACACGGTAAAATAGTGCTGATTGCTTGTTTCTTTATTCATAAATAGAGATTCCAATAGCTTTATACTTTCTAGCTAGCTTGGCAACAAAGTGGACAGTGAATGTCTTGTTCGCGCGTGCTGACTTTGTGGTTTATATTCTGAAGCGCAAATATTCAGAACATAATGGTTTTTTGATGGTGCGATATAATGCCAGATGCTTTTTTCTCCAGTGATATTAATTTCGGTATATTGCAGATGCTAGAGGGCATAAGGAATAATAGTATGTTGACCCTAGATAGCATGGTTAAAAATCATTGAACCGGAGTTAGCTAGTAAACTTAGATGTACACTGTTCCACTCTTAGAGGCTATGTCTATTCAAATAATCTAGGCTACAGGTTAGTATCCAAGTCCTCACTAGGGTACCGAACCAGTGGAAGCGCCTGATTGGTTCGGTGTGGGACCTTCCTAAAAAGTGAACCGCCCCGGGATTGTCGGAGACTCAACATTCTGAGAGAATACGACAATGAAAAAACAAACCTACACTCCTGAGATTAAAGAACGCGCCGTTCGCATGCTTATTGAAGCGTCAGGCGACTATCCCTCCACATGGTCAGCTATTCAAGCCATTGCTCCTAAGATTGGCTGTACGCCTGAAACCCTACGATCATGGCATAAAAAATACAACGATCAAACCGTTCCTGCGTCGGTACAAGCTCAAAGCCAAGATCAACGTATTAAAGAGCTTGAACGCGAGAATAAAGAACTTAAGCAAGCTAATGAAATCATACGTAAGGCTGCCGCTTTTTTCGCCCAGGCGGAGCTCGACCGCTGACTAAAATCATGATTGAATTCATCGACGATCATAAGAATAATTATGGGGTCGAGCTGATCTGTAGAGTATTACCGATTGCCCCATCAACCTATCACCGTGCTAAAGACTTGGAGAGCTACCCTGAAAAACGCTCACTGCGCAGTCAACATGACGACTTTTACATCAGCGAGATTAAACGTATCTGGCAGGACAGCAAATGCCGTTACGGTGCGCGTAAAGTATGGCAGCAGATGAAAGCTGACGGGTTAAAGGTTGCTCGTTGTACCATAGAGCGTTTAATGAGACAGCATGGCCTACAAGGTGTCTGGCGCGGTAAGGGTAAAATAACAACTCACAGCCGTGATGACCAAAAGCGCGCTGATGACCTAGTTAATCGTAACTTTAGCGCTCATCGCCCTAACCAGCTCTGGGTGGCAGACTTTACTTATATCAAGACGATAAGCGGCTGGGTGTATACCGCTTTTATTATTGACGTGTTTGCCCGTAGTATTGTCGGTTGGAAAGTATCTAATCGCATGAATACCGATATGGTTATGGCTGCGCTAAATCAGGCGATAGCAGATAGGAACCATCCCAAAGATGTGATTCATCACAGCGATCGAGGGGTTCAGTACTTATCCATTCGCTATACTGACAAAATGTGTGACTCTGGTATCATCGCTTCTGTCGGCACGACTGGTGATTCATACGATAATGCACTGGCTGAAACGGTCAATGGACTCTATAAATCTGAGGTAATTGACTATTTAAAGGAGAACTGGACTGGTATCAATGATGTTGAACTGGCAACCCTTGAATGGGTGGACTGGTTTAATAAAATACGACTGCATAGCACGATTGGTTATGTGTCACCCTTTGAGTTTGAAAAGCGGTATTACGATAATTTAACCCTGTCAGGCATCGCTGCCTGACTCAAGTAAATCACTCTCCGATATAGTCGGGGCGGTTCAAAGTGTTTAACTACTTATACTATATGGTAGTTACACAAAGTTTGGGAAAGGCTCTATTATTAATTCCAAGTGTATTATCTACACCCGAAACCTTTTCTAAGAACCTCATCAAAGTACTTAAAAACCAACTCACTAAGTACATTGATTAGGATTTATATCCCATAATTAAACTACTTTCTAAAACTTAATTTAATATTTGACAAATCGTTCCATAATATTTAGTATTCCCCTAAGTTCACTTCCACTCAGGCTCATACATGAGTGATGACAAATCCAATTCTTCAGGCCGTCCTAGACAGTTTGAAGATAAAGAAATCATTGACGCAGCCATAACTGTATTTAGTAGTAATGGCTACGCAGGTACTTCTGCGCAAAATTTATGTGATGTTACTGGATTAGGGCGAGGAAGTCTATATAACGCCTTTGGTAGCAAACAAGCCTTATATGAACAAGCCTTGTTGCGTAGCCATGAACAAACCATGGCTGCACAATTATCTATTCTCACACAGCCAGGGCTGTTCAAAGAACGACTACGATCTCTTTTACTTTGGGGGATTGCTGAAGATCTTTCACAATCGGAACAGCGCGAAGCCATGGTCTTATTCTCTGCTTTGGAAATAGGAGATAAAGATCAGGTTGTTTCAAGCTTGAATCTAGAGTATCGACAACGCCTAGAGAACTCGCTGCTCACAGTATTTGTCGAAGGACAAGCAAATGGGGAATTTAGTACCAGAGCCTCAGCTCTTGAAATGGCGCGAGGTTTTTTAGCTGGCTACTACGGTTTGCGTGTACTTAATAAAAACACTTCAGATAAAAGCTTTCTGGAAGATGTGGTTAATGGCCTCTTAGCCAACTTGTAACTGCATCATAAATGGAAAGTAAATTAAATTCTTTAATTTTGTAATGATCGTTAAATAAATAGGAATGTATTAAAAAATGCCATTAGCAGTATATATATTAGGTCTGGCTATTTTTGCCGTTGGTACAGCAGAATTGATGGTCGCTGGTATGACCGCCACTTTATCCCAGGCCTTTGGGATCAGTGTAGGTGACGTTGGACATTTAATTTCATATTATGCCTTTGGTGTCATGTTGGGTGGACCTGTACTCACCTACTTTTTTCTCAAATATAAAGTTCAATATCGAAAAGTATTGCTGATTCTTTTAGCGCTCTATAGTCAGTTCAAAGCAAAAGTGTTATGGCTAGAACAAATATCATAAAACAATTTAGATAAGTCATTTTCCATCCAGCCTTGGCGTAAAAACTTCACTTGAGCCCACTTCTTCTCGATAGGGTTTAAGTCTGGGCTGTACGGCGGCAGCCATAGAATACGATGACCATGCCTGTTCAGTAGTTTTTGAATGCGCTTGCTCTTATGAAATCTGGCGTTATCCATCACAATCACGCATTTGGTTTTAAGACTTGGGATTAGTGTCTGTTTGCACCACTGATAGAATATATTACTGTTAATGTTCTGCTCAAAGTAATCCAGCGCAAACAGCATCTTTTTATATAGAGCACCAATGACGTTGGTTCGCTTTTTTGCCTGCCAGTTGTAGCTGTCGATACAGGGTTTACCTATCGGTGCATAGCCATAAGGACGAATGGTTTCAGCCTCAAAGCCACTTTCGTCCATATAGACAATGGGATAGCCTTGCTGTTTAAAGTTATCAAGCTTACTCTGATACTCCGCTCTCTTTATTGGGCAAGCTTTTGGATGCTCTAAGGTCTTTTTTTTGACTGATGCCAAGACGTTTTAAAGCCTCACAAATGGCTGGGGCAGTACAGTTGAACCGTCTTGCTCTCTCATAGTGATAGTCATCAGGGTAACGCTCAACGTCTTTGCGTAGGGCATCATCCGGTATTTTTGATGGCGTAACATTGCGAGTGCTCTTACTATGCAGCCGTTTCTTCCACTTTTGAATGGTGGTTGGACTAATGTCATAAAAAGAGGCTGCCTCGGCAAAGGTCATGCCATCTGCTAAGCTTTTAAGAACTTGTTTGCGATAGTCTAGGGAGTAAGTCATGATAATTGAGGATATCTGTTGAGTTATTTTAACTTATAACATTTTTGTATTTAATACACTATATGTAGTGGTTCAAGGTTTAAGCGCCTTTATCTCCAGCCATGCTATTTTAATTGCGATCCGTTTTATCACGGGGGTCTTATGTGCAGGTTGTTTAAGTCTTTCTCTTGCTATAAGTATGGCCATGGTACCTAATCATAATAAGCCTCGAGCAGCAGCAATCGTTATTGGTGGCTTTATGATTTCTAATGTGTTTGGTGTTCCTCTTGCGACGATGATTGATCAACAATGGGGTTGGCGCATTACTTTTGGCTTAGTCGCTGTATTGGTATTCGTTTCTCTTATCGCTTTAGTACGTCTTTTACCTGAAGTGTCAGGTGGTGGACAGCTGAGAATGGAAGAAGAGATCAAGGCCTTTAAAAATAAAGCTTACTGGAAAGCCTGCGTAACAAGTTGTTTGATTTTAGGCGCAAGCTTTGCTGCATTTAGTTATTTCGTCCCTGTTTTGGTCGATATAACTGGATTTAGCATGCATGTCGTACCTTTCATTTTAATGGCATTTGGGTTTTCAAATATTGTAGGTAATACGATTACTGGTCGTTTAGCACATAATCATAGCCTTAAAATTATGCTCGTTGGTCTAACCGTATTAAGCATATCTTTATTTGCTTTTGCAATCTTCGCTGAATACAAAACTGTAGCGATCCTTGCAATCATTTTGATTGGATTATCTGGCGTGCCAATGAACCCGGCAATGATGGCAAGGATTGTCAGTGTTGCGCATCCGGGTCCTATGGTCAATGCAGTGCACACCTCAGTAATTAATATTGGTTTAGGTGGTGGTTCATATATAGGTGGTGTAGCAATTACAAATGGTTATGGTTTACGTTCAGGCTTATGGATTGGTGTAATATTAGCAGTATTGGCATTGGCTTCACTTCTACCTTACGTACGTAATCGTCAACAAGGTTGGGGTTAGAGAAATAAACTGCCTCAGGATTGTTGGAGATCTAACATTCTGAGAGGATAGGACAATAAAAAAGCAAAACTACGTCTTTTGATCTTTATCTAAAAGTATCACAGTCTCATATAAAAATCGACTTAATGCAGTAAGGCTCAATAATAACCATTATGTTGCATTCATAATCACTTTTCTGCAAAATAATATGAGTATATGAGTATATGAGTATATGAGTATATGAGTGAAGCTCAGTTCTTTCGATAATATAGTGCGGCAAACGTGCCAAGCAATTTAAACCAAGATCAATATTGCAGCTTTCATATGTACGTTTTAAAAGCTCCACATAGACACCTATCAAAACCTTCTTTTGCTGGTGATGTGCCAAAAAGCATACTGATTAAAATTTGAACAATTTTTGAAGCCTTGAAAGCTTTATAAAATCAGAGAACTTAGCTTAGATTTCCTATTGCCTTTTACCGCCAGCATACTTTTTAGAACACCGCCAAAAAAAGATTAAAAATGATAGGCAATTTATATGCCAATATTAGCTTGTTAAGTATCAACTAAGTGTTGACTAAATGTTGACCTGTTAAGCGCGCATTTTTATGGGCGTGCTACAGTCTACAGCGTATAAAACCGAAGTCAAAAAAAGAATCGCTGTCCCATATCTTAAATTAACGCCGATAAAGGCTGGAACTTATGAATATCATCGACCAATTAGAGCAGATAGTGACCCCAGCCGTCTTAGTTAGCCAGATTAATAATGAACAGGTTATTGATGGTCATCCTGTCGATAACGGCAGCGTGTCTTATGTCAGCTTATTGGAGCAGTTTTATGCCATTTTGGCGGCGCGTTTGGCATTGCCGCAAATTTACTCGCAGTTATTGCGTGATGATGAGCCAATTGCTAATGAAAATATAGTAGAGACGCCATTATTTGAACAATTATGGCAAGCCCCAAGCGCGCCAAACCATTATCGAAGAGCTGGCAGTGACCCATCATATTGATGAGCTGACTACCACAAAGCTCATCATGAATGCCGCGCCACTGGCTTATCGTGAGCTTAAGGTCATGGCCAACGGGCAGTTTTTACCAGCATTTTTACAAAGTGAGCAGCCCTCACTGCGCCATTACCTGCCAATATGGGCAGCACCGCTCATTACCGTCGCACAAGATAACCCTGATGAGTTGTTTGATTATCAAAACGCCATAGTCAATGCTGCGACAGAAACCGTTTTATTAAATAAAGATGCTACTGAAGCAAGCGTAGTAAGTCCTTCTGCGAACTTGATAAAACAACCAAACGTGGCAACAGAACTTGCTAGTGAAAGCTTCGATAACAGCCTAGCTGCGAGCGCTATTCATGCCAATCCTGCTGAGCATCACTTAGCAGATAACAGCAGTTTAAAGCGCGAAAAAGTACGAACCCGCAACCAACGTAATGACTTATTAATACGGGTGTTTTTATTATTGGCCGCCATCGCAGCGATTGGATTGGTATGGGCATTTTTAATTAAGCCTAATGTAGTCCCGCCCGTAGAGCCAGTGGTGACTGCACCTGCTGTGGTAGCGCCTGTCGCTGAGCCAACCGCGCAGGTGTTGACGCCCGCTACGCTTATCGTTGGTGTGGATAATAGCGGCAGTCTTTATACCTGTAGCGCCTCCGTCGGTGACGCCGCGCTACAAAGCACGCTGCAACAAGCGCTCAATAGCAGTTTTGGCGAGCAGGCAGGGATGTGTCAGTTTACGGTACAAGAAGGCGTGGCTAACAATATTGCCAATATGCCTATTGAAGCACTGCCTAATATCCTGACATTATTAAGAGCGACACCATTTGCCCGTCTACAGTTGCAAAATGTCCGTATGACAATAGAAGCGCCGGATGGTATGCAGCTACAAAGATTGACCACTGAAATCCGTACTTTGGCACCAGCGATAATGGTAGATAGTACCGCGCCGCTACCATTGCCGAATAGTGCAGAAAACGGTATAGGGGCCGATAATATGGCGATGAACGCTGCAAACAATCAGTTTGCTCAAGATGGAAGCAGCATAAATGACCAGTACGCTGGCACTAATAATATGAATAACAGTAATGCAAATAATAATAACGACTATCAAGCTTCTGATGACATCACCGGTGATAGCGTGACGCCTGCACCGGCACGCAATAGCGATTTTAATAATCCGCCTAGAGCTAATGAGCCTAGAAGCAATGACCGTCCTGCATCGACGCGGCCACCGGGACCTTTTTCAGAATCAGAAGTAGACGATATGGCAAATAGCGTTATCGTGGCAGAGCCTGCGCAAGTCAGATGATAGTTTAAAACGCCTAACAAATAATGAGCTAAAGGACGGTAGGATCAATCATTGACTATCCTCCTTTTTATTTTTGCCTAAAAAGATAGACAGTCATTTCCAGATATAATGGGTATGTTAGTAATTTGTACTGTAAAGACTTCGCAGTTACGTGTCACAACTGAAACATTACTTAACGTAGCAATTGCACAACAGCCCATCGATTGAGAATACCGCCTTAATACTTTTATAATGACAAAAGTTGAATATGGATAGTGCTGATATTTATTAAGCCGCTTTTTAATACCTAGTGTTTATTAAATGCTGATATAAATATTAATATTAAAAAATATCGTTATTAAGAAATATCAGTACTATTAACTTTTCAGTTTTTTGAGAATGCAGTTTAGTGCAAAACAATTATTTAGAATAACAATTATTGAGGAATGACATTATGGATATTATCAGTCACTTAACGCGGACGGTTAGCCCTGCAGTACTAGGCGATGATCGCAATCCCGCTAAGCAGAACTTACTTGAGCAATTTTATGCTATTTTTGCCGCGCGCTTGGCAGACAATACGACTTATACACGTTTTGCTAATGAAAATATCGCCCGTGATGACCAAGGGTTTTATGACCGCGTATGGACCGATGGCGCTCACCGCGACCAAATTGCCCGTGAGCTTGCGGGTAAACATAACGTTGATGTGACCGCAGCCCGTGGTTTGATTGCGATGGCCGCACCGTTAGCATATCACGAAATCAAAAGCTTGGCCGGAACCACGCCTGTGCCCCAGTTTTTAAATGACAATCTTGCTAGTTATCAGCACCATATTCCGGCATGGGCAAGCGCCGTTCTGCCTGCAGGTATGATTGCCGCACCAGCTGGAGCGCATATGTCTGATACCGTGAGCACTGCGCCTATTCGCCGTGAAGAGGAAGAAAAAGGCAGCTTTATGAAAGCGCTGCTACCGATTATCGGTTTGATTATCTTAGGCGCCTTGGCGTGGGCGCTACTTAGAGGGTGTCAAGACAATCCTGAGCCAGTCGGTACGCCAGTTGCCACTGAGCAGCAAGCGGCTAATGACGGACAAACAGTGGTTGCAGCTGATATAGAACCGGCTTCACTACGTATTGCGACTGGTGAAAATAGTGGATTATATGCCTGCCGTATGAACGTTGGTAACGAGACGCTACAAGGCAACGTGATGGACGCGTTGACAGCGGCATTTGGTGATGAAGCCAATAATTGCCGCGCCGATGTCGATGATAACTTCTCGATAGATATGCCAGCTGCCGCTCAGCTTTCTTCTATTTTGCCAATCGTCAAAAATGTGCCCAATGCCAGTATGCTGATCAAAGGCGACACTATTACGGTCAATGCGCCAGATTCAGCAGCATTAGATAAATTGGTTGCTGATTTACAAGCCGCAGCGCCAGCTATGACGGTACAAGCAGAAGGTCCGCTCGATGAACAAAGCGAGATTGATCGCAGTTTAGCAGCATCACAAGCGGCGATGCAGAACCTTGGTCAAGACCCAGATCCTCGTGATGTGGCTCGCGCGCTGAGCCTGCAAGTCGTGAACTTTGAAGTAGATAAAGCTATTATTCCAGAAGCTAACAAGCCATTATTGGACAATGCTGTTCAGATTATGGAACAAGTGCCAGATATGAAGCTGATGATTATCGGCCATACCGATAAAACCGCCGATGCCGCTTATAATATGAAGTTGTCACAAGAGCGCGCGCAATCGATGAAAGATTATCTGGTTGCGCAAGGTGCGGATCCAAGTAAGCTTATGACCAAAGGTATGGGCGAGACAGATCCAATCGCTGATAACGCTACAGAGCAAGGTCGTTTCCGTAACCGCCGTATCGAGTTCGTCGTCTATGATGAAACGGCAATGGCCAATGATGGCGTGGCGATTAGTAACGGTGCGCTCGATCCAGACTTAAATCCATTAGACAGTAACAATGATGATCTAATGCCTGACAGTGATGACCGTACAGGGAACAATTTACCTGCACCGAAGAGTTCGATACCGACATCGAATAGCAGACCAATTGACCCAGATTTAAACCCATTAGATCGCAATAACGATGATGTCTTACCAGATGGTGATGATGTCAGTCGTGGTACTGCCTTAGACCCAAAAGCCAGTAATTAATAAGAATTCTAATTACTTATAGTTATTTACCCCACTCTCAACTTGAAATAAGCAAATCAAACTGAAGAGGCGGATTACCAAGTTTTTTGTTGAGTACAAAGCACAGATTGTGTGACAGGATTTTACGAATCAATCGATGAGACAAATGCCATAAATCTCTTGCTCGTACCCTTTGTATATTAAATCGTTCTGATAGCTGACCAATGACTGTTTCAACGATACGGCGGGCTTTCATTAGCCGCCTTACCACAGGTTTGGGTCTATCCTCTTTCATGTTGGCTCTGAGTGGCGTTTGTAA
>NZ_LXWA01000057.1:0-28020 GCF_001652315.1 Psychrobacter sp. SHUES1
GCAGTAAAGGTCGCCCGTTGAAGCAGAAAACTTGCGACGGTCGTGAGAAAGTCGCCTAAGAGCTTTTGCTTTTAGAATCCCCCGCTTGAGCTTGTCGAAAGTGGCGGGAGTATGTCAACGAAACGGATTAATGATATTCAGCATTGGCCAAATCTTCGCATAAGGCTTTGTTCTCTTGCTTTGAGAAGCCCATGGTCCAACTACGAATACCTTGCAAGATTTGACGGTAATCTTGCTGCGTAGACAAGTATTGAATAGCCGCTTTTGGATCCTCTAACGATGGCATCAATTCATGCAGCTGCACGTTATAAGATTTATAAAAGCGCTGTTTTTGTTTGCCAGTTAACATCGGCGGGCAAATCTCTGATAACACATGCATCACCGCAATTTCATGCTTAGTGATATTAATGCCCGATAAATCTACTGGAATGGTAGTCGACGCATTGGACGCAGCTTGGGTCGCTTGAGACAGCATAGCAATAGACGTTATCAGTCCTGCAAGACCAACTTTTGAGGCGGTCTTTGCTATCACAGAAGCTATAGATAATATCGATTGATTTTTCATTCAGTATTACACTCGCTTATCTTTGTTTGATGGTGCTATGTTAATGGGTAAAAAAATAAAAGTCACATAAAATATTGATTTATGTGTAGATATATTGTGAGCTAAGCCGCCTTTACAGCAACATATCAGCATTATATCGCCCTAAGTTACCTCAACATAAAAATATCAATTGATCATGTTGTCTCTTGTTGCCTACTGTAACCCCAACGTTTTACCTTTTGCAAAAGATGCTTGCTGCTATTATTAAAATTATGAATAAAATCAAATAGTAAGTTGAACTTGCTCAAAGTCTGGGTTCGCCTCGCGAGGCGAGTAGGGTATAATCGCCCAAAATCTAAAACGCGACAGCGCTATCTATAATGTCTGTCTTTATTTTTCTTGATTTCGGCAGGCATAATTATAGCGGTTTTAGGATAAAAAAGTAGAGAACCTGACAGACGGTCATTAATGACGATATTAAGCAGAGTTGGGCAAAAATGAAGATTTTAATGAGTAATGATGATGGGGTGCATGCGCCTGGGTTGTTGGCGCTTTATCAGGCATTGTCAACCGTCGCAGAAGTGGTGGTGGTTGCGCCAAGCAACGAGCAGAGCGGCTGCGCAAGCGCTTTGAGCATCTCAACGCCGTTATATACCCATAAGTTAGATTCGGGTTTTATAGCGGTCAATGGTTCACCCGCTGATTGTATCTACTTGGCGTTACATGAACTCTATCGTCATAGCGATTTTGACTGGGTGATTACTGGCATCAATTCCGGTGCCAATCTTGGTCAGGACGTATTGTTTTCGGGTACCTTTGGCGCTGCATTGACCGCGCAGCTTTTTGGCATACCAGCGATCGCAACCTCTTTGGTAGGTGGCGGCACAAAAAATGACGAAGCGCAGCAGGCCAGTCATTATCAAATGGCGGCCAATGAGATTGTCAAACTCATGACCGATACACCGATATTGGAGGCTTGCAAAAATTTGCCCTATCATGTATTAAACGTTAATATTCCTGATGTCAAAAGCGTAGCTGCGATTAAAGGTCGAAAAATAACAGCGCTGAGTCACAGTCAGATTGCGCGTCCCGTTCATCATGTGGTCGATCCACGCGGACGCGATGCCTACTGGCTATCGTTACGCAAACGCCAACGGGAATTATTAACAGACGACGCAAGTATTGAATCAGCAGAAATACAGATGATGGATGACCAAGCGGTGGCAGCAGGGTATATTAGTGTATCGCCTGTGCGCCTGCATCATACGCCGACCGAAACCCTTGCGTCACTCTCAGCCTTAGTACTGTAATTAGCCCTCTAATTAGTGCTGTAAATTGACTGATTTATCTAAGTTTATGATGATATTTGCCCGTGCTTAAATTGGCCAATGCTTAAATTTATTAGTACTAAATTTGCTAGGGCTTAAAATCGCTAAAAACCATTTATTATTGAATGAGCTAAAAACCATTGGTTATTAAATGAATAATTATGGTGTTTAGGACATTAAACGTTATAACCGTTAGCAAAATGCTTGTGAGTAACACAAGGAGTTTGTGAGTAACATAAAGAATAGGAAATCTTGTATGAAGAAGCTTATTGCTGGATCACGCTTAGCAACCCTAGCCTTGATGGGAACATTGACGGCAGCGACCGTGACGATGGTCGGCTGTGCCACCAAGCCTACTTATCAAGGCGCTAATCAGGGTCCGAAGATTATCACCAATGGACAAGGCGTGCCCAATTATTATCGTGTGCAGCGTGGCGACACTGTCAGTCAAATCGCCGCCCGCTATCGTCTCAATTATCGCCAAATCGGTGCGATCAATGGTTTAGATAGCAAATATACGATTTATAGTGGTCAATGGCTCAAATTATGGCAAGTCGAGCCAGTAAACGCCAATAATAACAGTCGCTATAATGCCCCTGCTCAAACACGGCCACAGCCGAGTTATACACCGCCTGTGAACAATACTCCGAACTATTCGCAAACGCCTGTTTATGAAGTGACCGCCAACGCAACATCGGGTTATGAGTATCCAAGTCGCAACCAAGTGATTCGTAACTTTGATGCTGCTGCCGGTAATATGGGTATGTGGTTTGCCGGTAATGTCGGTGATCCAGTGCTTGCCAGCCAATCGGGTACGGTACTCTATTCAGGTAACGGCCTGCCTGAGTATGGCAATCTAATTATGATTCGCCATAGCGATAACTATATTACCGCCTATGCGCACAACAGTGCCTTGCTGGTAAAAGAAGGTGAAGCGGTACAGCGCGGACAGCGTATTGCAAATATGGGTAGCAGCGGTGAGACCAATCAGGTCGGCTTAGAATTCCAAGTACGCCTAAATGGTAACCCTATCGACCCACGTGCGGTGCTTGGACGTTAAATTTTAAGACGTTAGATTTTAAAACGTTAAATTTGCTGCAATTTTTTGGTGGCTGTTAATTGTTATTGCTTGCTCGCTATTAATTATTAGCTATCAGTTGCTTTACTTATTCATATTTGAGAAATTTATGTTATTAAACAAACAATACCTTGCCTTGTTTCCCGCGTTAGTTATGGTCGGCTGTACCAGCCAGCAGGCAATGCAAAAGCCGAGTACCCCTGTACGCCAAGGTAATGTGCAAATTACCCAAACCCAAACCATTCAGGTAAAGCCAACGCCTGTACCAGTCGTCAAGCCGCAGCCGGTTACTAAACCAAGCTATAACAGTTTTTCCGATTGGAAGTCTGATTTTTCGATGCGCGCCATTGCAGCGGGTCATGATGCTTCAACCGTGCGTCGTTTAATGGACATGGCTTATTTAAATCAGCAAGTTATCTTGCTGGATTCAGGGCAGCCAGAGTTTTCTAAAATGCCTTGGGAATATGTCGATTCTGCCGTATCAGATGGCCGTGTCAGCACAGGTAAGCGTAAGTTTGCCGAGCAACGCGCATTTTTATCACAGTTAGAGTCGCAGTACGGCGTCAATGCAGAAATCATCGCTGCGATTTGGGGCATGGAGTCATCATACGGTGTGGTAACGGGCAATAGCAGTATTCCAAGCTCGCTTGCCAGCCTTGCTTATGATGGGCGTCGCCAAGAATTTGCTGAAACCCAGTTATTGTCACTAGCGACGCTATTGCAGCGCGGCGATGTCTCATGGTCACAGCTCGATGGCTCTTGGGCAGGCGGTATGGGGCAGACGCAGTTTATCCCTGATACCTGGCTGAAACACGGCGTTGATGGTGATGGTAACGGTCATCGTAACCCATGGGCAACGAGCGATGCTCTGGCCTCTACTGCCAATTACCTGAGTAATTCAGGTTGGGTGCGAGGCCTTGCGCCATTTTATGAAGCGACTGTACCTGCGTCGTTTGATTACTCAACGGTTGGTACCAAGCAACCTGCGGCTAGATGGGCGGCGATGGGCGTGGATACCATCGCTGATGTTTATTTAGATGCCAATACGCAAATGGAGCTATGGCTACCTGCTGGTAAAGATGGTCCAGTCCTATTACTTAGCCCAAACTTTGATGTCATCAAGGTTTACAACAACTCATCAAACTATGCGCTTGGTGTGAGCTTACTTGGTAAAGCGCTGGCAGGTCAGAGCGGCTTACAGAAATCATGGCCGCGCTATGAGCGTCCATTATCGACCGCGCAAGTGCGTAATTTGCAGCAGCGTTTAACCAGCATGGGTTATGATACCAAAGGCGCTGATGGCATCGTTGGTACCAATACGCGTAAGGCGTTCCAGCGCTGGCAAGCAGATAATGGTCAAACGCCAGACGGCTTTATTACTCAACGCACAGCATCTTCGTTGGCAGGATGGTGAGACAGAGTAAAGTCACTGTTTTTGGATAATCGTTATTTACAACGATGGTTTAAAAATAATTAACTCTCATAAATAAAAAAACTCCGTGCTAAGCGGAGTTTTTTTGTTCGTACAATTTTATAAAAATTGTAGCAGCAGTTTAGATAGAGTTTAGACAGTCATCTTAAACTCAATCAACTCAAACCCAGCATCGTTATCGCCTGTATCGCCATCTGCTGTCACCGCCCCAATCACCGCACTGACTTTTGGCTGGCGTGAGTCTTTATCAAGCAAGCGCCAATCACCAAGTACATAGCGTTTTTTATCTGCCGTCGCCTGATGAATAGCTGGGCGATGGGTATGACCATGTAACAACGCATCGCTGTCTGCTATGGCTTGTATTACTGCATCTTCATTGACGTCCATGATATAAGCGGCTTTGTTGGCATTATTTTGCTGACTTTTTTGCCGTAATTTATCTGCGATGGCTAAACGTTTTGTCAGCGATTTATTGAGCAAATACCACTGGGTCAAACGGTTACGCATCATTTTGCGAAAAAACTGATATTTTTTATCATCGGTACATAAGGCATCGCCGTGTTCTAAGCGGTAATTCTGCTGTCCGACGGTTAAATAATACGGCTCATAAATCAGCTCACCGCCAAATAAGCTACAAAAGGGCTGACCTAAGAGGAAATCACGGTTGCCATGCATGACCAATATCTCACAGCCAGCTATCCGTAGTTTTTTTAGTTTAACGATAAGCGGCGTGAGCCAATGGATTTGGCGCGCGTCTTCTGACAAAGTCAAATAAGCGTCATCGCCAATCCAAACCTCAAACCAATCGCCTAAGATAAATAAGCGTTTAAGCGTAGGCAAGGCAAGGCAATCATCGAGCAGGGCCAAAAAAGCCTGCACTAAGGCAGGCTCTTCTGGCGATAAATGCAAATCGCTAATCAAAACTTGCCGCACCTCATGAGGGCGGGTCGTGATTAAATGATTAAAGCTTTGCATGTATCTTTATCCTCATAAGGTAAGATAAGCGGCTATTAATGACAAACCGCTTATCTTATACCGTTTATAAAAAACGATTACTGCGTAATGATAGTCGCAGAGTTGATGACTACAGGCTCGTTTGGCACATCAGCATGCATGCCAAAACGGCCGGTTGGTACACCGCGCATTTTGTCGATAACATCCATGCCGCTAGTGACTTTACCAAATACGGTGTAGCCCCAACCCTGCATGTTTTTGCCAGAATGGTTTAGAAAATCGTTGTCTTTTACGTTAATAAAAAACTGGCTGGTTGCTGAATGTGGGTCTTGCGTACGGGCCATCGCAATCGTACCTTTGTCATTTTTCAAGCCATTGTCCGCTTCGTTTTCAACGGGTGCATTGGTTGCTTTTTCATTCATTTCAGCGTCCATACCGCCGCCTTGAATCATAAAGCCGTCAATGATGCGATGAAAAATCGTTCCGTCATAATGACCAGATTTTACATAGTTTAAAAAGTTTTCGACCGTTTTTGGCGCTTTTTCTTCATTGAGTTCGATAACGATCGCACCCATATTGGTGTCAAGTTCTACTACTGGTGGCATGTCTACCATGTGATATTCCTTTTTTGATTGTAGCGCCTAAAATAACGCTGTTAAGTGGTGGTTAAAAAGTTAGTGACTAAAAAGTTATGGCTAGTCTAACGGCTTTTTTGTCGTCTGTCATGTATCAGGCTGTTAATGCCTTTGCAAAAGCTGATAGAATAACGCAACGTTATCTTTTATCAGCGATTTTTGATTGATTATTTTAAATTTTCTTATTTTGAACCTTTTATAAAGCGTAATGACACGTGTTATAGACTGAAACCTTGCGCTAGGAGCAATGAGTAATGAGTGAGCACTCAAGCAACAATGTACAAAAAGACGAACAAAAAAACGATTTTATTCGTAATATCATTCGCGATGATGTCAAAGCGCAAAAATATCCGCAAATCGTGACGCGTTTTCCACCTGAGCCAAACGGCTATTTGCACTTAGGTCATGTCAAATCTATCTGTTTAAACTTTGGTATCGCCGAAGAGTTTGGCGGCGTTTGTAACTTACGCTTTGATGACACCAACCCAACCGCAGAGAAGCAAGACTATATTGATAATATTGAAAATGATGTGAAATGGCTTGGCTTTGAGTGGGCAGGCGAGGCGCACCATGCGTCAGGCTACTTTGACCAGTTGTACGCATGGGCCGTACAGTTGATTGAGCAGGGTGATGCTTATGTGGACTTGCAATCGCCTGAGCAAATTCGCGATAATCGTGGCTCATTTAATGAAGCAGGCACGCCGTCGCCGCAGCGTGATGCCAGTGTTGAAGAAAACTTAAAGCTCTTTAATGATATGAAAGAAGGCAAGTTTGCCGAAGGCAAAGCCGTGCTGCGCGCCAAGATTGACATGGCAAGCCCAAACATGAATATGCGCGACCCTGTTATCTATCGTGTTATGCACCAAGCCCATCATCAAACCGGTGATAAATGGTGTATTTATCCGATGTATGATTTTGCCCATCCGCTCTCTGATGCACTCGAAGGCATTACCCATTCTTTATGTACACTGGAATTTGAAGACCATCGCCCGTTTTATGATTGGGCAGTTGAAAAAATTGGCTTTGATGTGCCGCCGCACCAGTACGAGTTTAGTCGTCTAAACGTCGACCATACCTTGACCAGTAAACGCAAATTAAAGCAGTTGGTTGACGAAGGTATCGTTAGCGGTTGGGATGATCCACGTATGCCGACGATTGCAGGTATGCGCCGCCGCGGTTATACGCCTGAAGGTTTACGCGATTTTAGTGAACGCGTCGGCGTGACTAAGGTAGACAGCGTCGTTGATTTTCGTCTATTAGAATTTAGTATTCGTCAGTCATTAGAGACGACGACCGCGCGCGGTATGGCGGTTCTCAAACCTTTAAAAGTGACGATTACTAACTTTAGCGATGCGGTTAGCAGTTGGGAATCGCAAAAAGCTGATAGCGTCAATGCGCGCTGGGATGAAGACGCTCAGACTTTATGGTTAACCCAGCCAAATCATCCTAACGTTGATATGGGCGAGCGTGAAATTCCGTTTACCGAAACCCTTTATATTGACCAAGGCGATTACGAGATTGAGCCGCCAGCAGGCTATAAGCGTTTATCTCCAGAAAAGCCAGAAATCCGTCTGCGTAACACTTATGTGTTGGCAGTGACTGAGCATGTGCTAGATGACGCAGGTAACGTGGTTGAGCTAAAAGCCACGATTGACCCTGCGACTTTGGGTAACAACCCTGAAGGCCGTAAGGTTAAAGGCGTGATTCATTGGGTCTCAGCAAGCCAAGGCGTGCAAGCGACGGTACGCATGTATGAGCAGCTATTTAGCGCTGAAGATCCAAGTAGCGTCGCCGAGGTTCATCAAGCGCTAAATCCTAACTCGTTGATTGAGCTCGATGCCGTAGTTGAGCCATCGCTTGCTAATGCCAATGCTGGTACGCGATTCCAGTTCGAGCGTGAGGGCTACTTTATTGCTGATAGTGAAGACCACTCGAGCGACAAGCCAGTGTTTAATCAAATCGTGAGCTTACGTGACAGCTATAAACCGGCTTAGTGTAGAACTATTGGCTCTATTATTAAAGTTTAAAACGTTACTCAACAATAGTAGTTTTCAAAATCGCCCATTTCTAGTACGCTAGAGATGGGCTTTTTTATGAACGTGGATTTTCTTGAAGGGTTCAGAATATTGATTTGGTTAATGTTTTAAATGCAAACTTGGATTCTTAGTAATAAATGGCATAAGCGCATTACAATCCATCACAAGACATTCATAACCAGTTTGCTAAGATAGAAGAGAATTCTTGCTGACGTAATTTGAGTTATTGTGTAGTATTGACCGAGTATGTTGATAGCTAAGTACATTTATAACTAGGAACATTTATAACTAAATACGTTTATAACAATAGAGCGCATGGATACCTTTAGAGGTGAATAAATACTAACGCTCATCACTCATATAAATAAGGAATAAAGCATGGCAAATTTACGTTTAGGTGATACTGCACCAAATTTTGACGCGACAACCACTGATGGTGATATCAATTTCCACGAATGGGCAGGGGACAGTTGGGTTGTCTTTTTCTCACATCCTGCAGATTATACGCCAGTATGTACCACTGAGCTTGGTCGTACCGCAGCATTAGGCGGTGAGTTCCAAAAGCGCAATGTAAAAGCAATCGCCCTATCAGTTGATGGTTTAGAGGACCATAAAGGCTGGGCCAAAGATATTGAAGAAACCCAAGGTACCGCTGTTAACTTCCCTATCATTGCCGATTCAGACCGCAAAGTGGCGGATCTTTATGACATGATTCATCCAAATGCCGACAATACCGCGACGGTTCGAAGTGTGTTTATCATTGATCCAAACAAAAAAGTACGCTTAACCCTGACTTATCCAGCTAGCTGTGGTCGTAACTTCGATGAAATCGTCCGTGTTATCGATGCGATGCAATTGTCTGATGAGTATAATGTCGCAACGCCAGTTGATTGGAAAGAAGGCGATGACGTTATCATTCCACCAAGCGTGAAAAATGAAGATATCCCCGCCAATTATCCAAAAGGCCATACCGAAATTAAACCTTATCTCCGTACCACGCCTGCGCCTAACAAATAAGTTGAGCAGCTAGTCCAAGCAGTTGTTTCAAGTTAATAAGCCCTATGACGTCATGTTATAGGGCTTTTACTTTTTCAGATTTTCAGCCTTTTATTAGAAGAGCATATTGCATGAGGTTTTGTTATGATAATAACAGGCTGAAATGTCTACACATGATATTCACAGTTTTATCCATGAACGATAATGCAATAACCATAATAAAACCAAAGGGCGCTGAGTCGCTTTAAAACCGTCTTACAAGGAGTTTGCCATGAAAAAATTATACTTAACCCGTACCGCCCCAAATCCACGTAAAGCGCTTATTTTATTAGCGTCAAAAGGTATCGATGTCGATGATATGGATGATCTTGATGTGGTCGATATCGACTTCGCTACCAATGAGCAGATGTCCGAGGAATTTACCAAAATTAACCCTATGCAGACGGTGCCGGTATTAACCTTGGATGATGGTACGGTGCTGAATGACTCGCAGGCGGTATGTGAGTATCTCGACCGCGTCTATGGTGAGCGTTCAGTGATGGGTAATGACGTCGTACAGCGGGCGCAAGTATGCTCGATGCGCCGTATTGCCGAGTTTGAGGTGCTATATAACTTTATGCTGGCGTTTCAGCATAGCCATCCGTCCAAAGCGCAGCGTGTCGAGCAAGTACCTGAGTTTGTCGCGCCCTCTATTGCCCGCGCGATAAAAGCCCTACCTTATTTTGAAAATGCCTTAAACGGTCATGATTATTTGGTCGGTGAGCAGTTGAGCTTTGCCGATATCGTACTGTATTTGGGTCTAGATTTTGGTAAAGCGCTGAAAGTAAATCCGAATGAGCAAGGTGAGAATTTGGCGCGTTTTTATCAAATGATGCATGAGCGCTTTAGTATTAAAAATATGGCAAAAGCCAAACCTGCTTATGATGAATGATAAGGTCGCTTTATAAACCGAGCTTTACATAGCCAAAAGCCTTAATTAGCTAACAACCATATTAGCCAGTTAAGGCTTTTTTTAATGACAAAATCAGAAAAACTATCGAAAATAGTTACTATCAATCTATAAAATTAAACACTTTGTAACAATAATAGATAACATCGGCGCTACAGTGGTCAAATTATGAACACTTTACAAAAACAGATACAATTGCAATTTGTATGGTAAAAACTTCGTATGCTAGAAAGCGGAATATCGAAAAGGTTTACTCACAAGGTATGACTGTTATGACCTCATCTTTTGACACCCAATATTTTACGGAATCATCTTTTATAAAGTCTTTGGCTAGATTTGCTGTATTGCCTAGCATTCTAGCGGTAAGTCTGACATTAACTGCCTGCCAAGAATCCTCAGTACCAAGCGAGAATGATGTACAGACAGAAAATGCTAACGAAGTCGATGGTAATGCTGCTACGCCTGATGCTACGCTAGAAAATGATGAGTCCAAGGCGGCTGAGATGAGCACTGAAGAACAAATGATAGCCAATCTTACCCGTTATCGCTGGACACTGATGTCTGCAAGCGATAAAGGTGCACAGCCACTAAATACATTGCTCGATATCAAAGACCAAGTGCGCTTGAGCTTTAGCCAATACCAAGGCGAGAATAGCTTAAACTATAGTGTCGGCTGCAATACCATGAGCGCAGGTTATCAGCTTCAAGGTCAGACGTTGACCATCGAAGACGGTATGAGCACCAAAATGTCGTGCGGTGAGCTTGATAAGGCTGAAAACCAATTGAATGAGCTAATGCAAGGTGAGAATCAATTGACCTTAGTATTAGACGCCAATGTCGAAAACGGTCGTGCTGAGAGCGCAACGGCTGAAAGTCATCAACCCGTCTTAACGCAAATCACAAGCGACGCGGCGACGTTAGTTTGGGCAGGAAAGCTGACTTCGCAAGCCAAATATAACAGTAAAGGTGAAACGGTATTTTGGGCGGTCAATGCTAAGAAAGTAGCCTGCGCTGATAAGAGTTCAGAGTTATGCTTACAAGTAAAACCCATTACTTATGATGACCAAGGTATCAAAGTTAGTGAAGGTGAGTGGACAGCCTTTAACGGTGAAATCGATGGCTATCAGCCTGATGGTATGCATAATGAAGTACTGCGTCTCCAGCGCTATGAGTTAGACGCTAACGAGAATGCAGAAGCGCAAGAATATGCCTATGTACTCGATGCAGTGATTGAGAGTAGCGTGGTAGAGTAATGCTTTGTTAAAGTAGGTTTGTTGGTCATTTTTATTATTTAAAATTATGACTTAAATAGAAGAGATAATTTAAACAAAACACGCGCCGTTTGGACGCGTGTTTTTTTATGGGCGTTTGCTTTATTCTATGAATATCTGTTTTTATATTAACGCAAATTGCCCAAGTCTTCTTCGGTCAAACGCCAGCGGCCTTTTTTCTTCGAAGCGCCGCGTCCGCGCATGGCGCTATTCATTATGAGTTTGTTCATGGAATGGCTTGAATGCGCATGACAAATGGCGCAGGCAAGGCCATCAGCGGCATCTTGCTGCGGCACCACCTCTAACGCCAAAATGCGGCAGACCATTTCTTGTACTTGCTCTTTTGCCGCCGCACCATAACCGCAGACCGCTTGCTTAATTTGGCGAGCGGTATATTCCGATACTTCTAAATCAAGAGCGACCATAGCGGCAATCGCAGCACCGCGAGCTTGCCCGAGCTTCAACGCTGAGTCTGGGTTTTCTGCCATAAAAACTTGCTCGATAGCGGTATAAATCGGCTCATCGCCATATTTTAAATGATGCTGGGTGATACGCGTTAAGCCATTAAAAATACGCTTTAGGCGCTCAGGCATCTCTTTGGTATCTGTACGAATGGTGCCTGCGTCTATATACGTAAGTTTGTCGCCCGTTTGTTGGATAATGCCATAACCGGTCATGCGCGAACCTGGGTCAATCCCGATAATAATTGCCATAGTATTCCGTCTTACTTACATTTTGTTTTATGGCTTAAAAATCAGCCGTAAGTTTGATAGTATAGCAATCAATCCCCATATACATCATATGTTAGCCATATTAATTTGCATGGCGCTTAATTTTTTAGATTTTATCTTATAGGACGACACTTTATGGGTCAGATAGTTGGTATTGCCATCGTTTGGTTTATTATCGAGATGCTGCTGTGGTATTTGCTTGCTCAATTTATGAGCGGTTGGTGGGTGTTTATGTGGTTTATTATCGCCGCCGTTATCGGTATCTCTCTTATACGTAAAGGGATGGCAGCACTCAATCCAATGGCGCAGCAGATGAAAGCGGGCGGTATGATGAACCCTGCGATGCGTCCACAAGAATCAACCATGATTAAAAGTGTCGCTGTAGCAGCGGCGGGTCTTTTGCTGCTGATTCCAGGTGTGTTAAGTGATTTATTGGCGTTATTAGTAATATTACCGCCGGTGCAAAAAAAGCTCAAAGACTTTGCTAATAATTACGTTATGAACAATCAGCAAAAAATGATGGAGATGATGGCAAAACAGATGGGTGGACAAAACCCGTTTGGTGGCGCAGGCGGCATGGGCGGTCAGAATCCATTTGGCGGTGCTGGTGGTATGAACAATCAAAATCCATTTGGTCAACAGCAACAAAATCCGTTTGGCAATGTGTTTAAACAACATACTACTGTCGATGGGACGGCTAAAAACATCCCTAAAGATGTGAAGAAAATTACCAAATCTGCCAATGATGAATAATCAATTTATTATTAAATAGATATTCTTGCCGACATAAAAATGCCCCTTTTATCATTAATAAAAGGGGCTTTTTGAGTTTTAAAACTATTTTTTATAAAAGATAATATTTATAAATAAAATAGTGAATAACTGAATAAAACAACCGAAGTGCCGCCGTAAGATGGTGACCCATGAACCGTGAAGTTCAGGGCGGATGCGTCACTGCCTCTGCAGGTTTCCTGAGACACCGCAAGCGGTGCAGGCATACACAATGAGGCAATAGGTACCACATCCTGGTAAAGCATTATCGGCTCAGGGAATAAACATCTACTAGCCAACACTTCAGAATATAATTATCTTAACCAATGACTTGAGTGATTGCAAGTACGATTTACAGATTGCTACGTAGGGTTAATGAGCAGCATGAATGATGTTGAGTGTTCATTGTATTTACCATGAAATGGCAGAACTTTTAAGGGCATAAATATGGCTTAAAAGGACGATTTTTCAGCTATTTTGAGATATGTGTTAATATAGAGGACTGTAAACATCCTAAGATAGCATTCTAGGCGTTCATTCACTTGAGGAGCGGTAATCCATGACCCATAACCAGCAACAAGCAGAAATTATCGACGATAGTCAGGCTCAGCTCAATAATAAGCAAGATAGCGAGCAAAATAAAAAAGTGCCCCATGTCTTAATGATATTAGATGGTTTTGGGCATCGTGAAGACGATAAGGATAATGCGATTGCTGCCGCCCATATGCCAAATTTAGATAAGATTTATCAGCAATATCCGCATGGATTGATATCGGCTTCAGGAGAGGATGTCGGTCTGCCAGATGGTCAGTTTGGTAACTCAGAAGTTGGTCATATGAATTTGGGCGCTGGCCGCGTGCTTTATCAAGACTCCACTCGTATCTCAAATGAAGTCGCCAATCGTGAGTTCTATAAAAACGAAGCACTGGTTAATGCCGTAAAAGCGGCAAATAAGCTCGGTGGTAACGTGCATATTATGGGATTGTTGTCTGATGGCGGCGTGCACTCACATCAAGACCATATCGAGGCTATGTGCCATTCGGCATTGGTACACGGTGCCAAAAATGTCTTTGTGCATTGTTTTTTAGATGGCCGTGATACGCCGCCAAAATCTGCTGATAAGTACATCAACCGCTTACGCGATCATATTGCTAAGCTCAATGACCACTATGAAGGTGGCCGCGTGCAAATTGCCAGTATTATTGGGCGCTATTATGCAATGGATCGTGATAATCGCTGGGACCGCGTGCAAAAAGCCTATGAGCTTATCACCGAAGGTAAAGCCGATCGCTTAGCCACGCGCGCCGATGGCGCCATACAAGCGGCGTATAAAGCACGCGAAACCGATGAGTTTATCAATCCAACGGTGGTGATTGGTCGCGACGAAGTGCCTTATACCGTCGATGACAATGACGCACTTATCTTTATGAACTTCCGCGCTGACCGTGCCCGTGAGCTTGCGCAAGCCTTTGTGCTACCAGATCATGAGTTTTCTGGTTTTGCCCGTCATAAGCAACCAAAGCTTGCCGCTTTTGTGATGTTGACCAAATACTCTGACGTGTTAGCGGACAATCCAAAAACCAGTATCGCTTATTATCCAGCGTCTTTGACCAATACGCTTGGCGAGTATTTACAAGATAAAGGTAAAACCCAGCTACGTATCGCTGAAACTGAAAAATATGCGCACGTGACCTTTTTCTTTAGCGGCGGCCGCGAAGATGAATATGAAGGCGAGACGCGGATTTTAGTGCCATCGCCTGATGTTGCTACTTACGATTTACAGCCAGAAATGAGTGCGCCTGAGGTGACCGATGAGCTGGTCGCTGCTATCGAGTCGGGTAAATACGATGTTTTAGTAGTCAACTATGCCAACGGCGATATGGTCGGTCATACAGGCGTCTTTGAAGCTGCTGTCAAGGCGGTAGAGGCGTTAGATGTGTGCATTGGTCGTTTAGAAAAAGCGGTACGTGCTGCGGGTGGCGACATGCTGATCACTGCTGACCATGGCAACTGTGAGCAGATGCAAGACTATGAAAGTGGTCAGGTGCATACGCAGCATACTACTGAGCTTGTGCCATTGATTTATATTGGTGAGAAAGCCGTAAAAGTACGTAGCGGTGGCAAGCTTAGTGATATTGCGCCTACGATTTTGGCATTAATGGAAATCGAGCAACCAGATGAGATGACCGGTAAAAACTTACTGCTTTCGGCTACATAAACTAGACATTTAATAGGGTCATTTATCAGTCTATTACTACTGCTAAAGCTATTGAGTTTTATAAAAAGGGAAAGATATTGAGTGTCTTTCCCTTTTTTTGCATTTTTTTTTGCGCATCCCCGCATTTTGCTTGATACATATTGTTTAAGTTACTTGCAATACTGTCCTAGTCTTAGGTAGAAGCGCAGTGTTATTTTAGACGACATTGTTCATGAATAACTTTATAATCATAAATATCCATATAATCCAAAAGTTATAAAAATAATAACCAAATCCTTTCTTTGAGTAATTTATTATGCGTCCAATTCGCCCTTTATCCTTATTGCTGTCTAAAAGCTTGAGAAATATCATCTTGCCATTGCCTGTTGATTCTAAATTTATTGGTTCTAAATCTTTTAAAATGAAGTCTTTTAATGTCAAATCAATCAGCTCTCAGCTATTAAAACCCGCTCTTATAAGCAGTGTAGTAGGGCTAGGTGTGGTCAATATGCCAGCACAGGCTGCTACCAATGATAATCAAAAAATCAATAATACTGGCAAAAATCCTACCGCAAGCTTGCAATTGATTGGGCTTAACGACGACGATGTATCCTTAAGTAATGCCGAGCAAGCTAATAACGCCGACGATTTATCAGATATCGCCGATATGCTCGAATCTGCCGATCAAGTCGATGACTCGATAGATGCTGTTGCCGATGAAAGCGCGCTAAATGACGAGTCAGACGTGATAAACACCGATATTCCCGCTGAAGTTGCGCAAGTATCGTTAAAGGCCATTTCGCCTGAAACGCTCAAAACCTTTGTGGCCGTCGTTGATTTGGTACGACGCGAATACGTGGATACAGTCAATGACGAAGAGCTATTTAGCAACGCCATGAGCGGTATGTTGACCAAGCTTGATAGCCACGCTGAGTTTTTGGATGCAGAAGCTTATGAGAATCTGCGTGCTTTTACTGAAGGCGACGTCGGTGATATCGGTATCAAGGTGCAGTATCAGCCTAAAGTAGGCTATTGGGTGATTACTGAGGTAGTTGATGGCTCGCCTGCCGATAAAAAAGGTATTGCCGTTGGCGATTATTTGCACCAAGTGGACGAGTTTAAACTTGGCGAAGACGAAGAAAGTAATGACATTGAGCAATTGCTAACGGGCATTGCAGGTACCCAAGTGGATGTCGTGACATCAAAAGCAGGACGGCGTAAACATACCACGACTTTACAGCGTAATCACAACCATCCACAAATTATTGAAACACGGCTGGTAGATGGAATGGCTATTGTTAGATTACCCGCCTTTCAAAACAATAGCCGTGAGAAGCTGTTACAAGGGTTAATTGATTTGGACGCGCCTGTTAAGGGAATTTTATTAGACATGCGTGACAACCCAGGCGGTGTATTGGCGTCAGCGGTAAGCGTTGCCAGCTTATTTATGACCAATACCGATGTGGTACAAGTCAAAGGTCGTCAAAGCGACTCACGCACACTATCGACGCAAGGTGCAGCGTTATTAGATACTATGCCAGTTGTGGTGTTGCAAAATCGTTATTCTGCTTCAGCGGCTGAGGTCTTAGCCAGTAGTTTGCAAGCGCAAAAACGCGCGACTATTTTAGGCGAGGTCAGCTATGGTAAAGGTTCAGTGCAGTCTGTGATACCGCTGAATGACGAGCAGGCGGTGAAGCTGACCGTTGCCCATTACATGACCGCTTCGGGTAAAAAAATAGATGGGGTTGGGGTAGCGCCTGATGTGACTTTAACAGGAAATGAAAGCACATGGGAGCAACAGGCGCTTGATTTACTCAGACAAAAAGCCTTGCCGTCGGGTGTTCGCTTTGTACGCAAGCCTCAAGCAAAAAACGTTCCTAATCAAGATGATACTAATAATAAAGTTGTTAAAAATAAAGTGACTCAAAACAATACAATCATCGAGCACGTGACTGAAAAGCCGACTGAAAAGCCAAAGGTTAGAGCCAAGCCTTAATTTAACTTTTATCTACATATGAGTACTTATTTATTGCTCAGATTGATTTTCAGCAATTTCAAGCTTTGACATACGATAGCGTAACGAGCGGAAAGTGGTGCCCAACAATTCAGCAGCTTGGGTCTTATTCCAGTTTGTCTGTTTAAGGGCGGTAATAATCAACTGCCTTTCCTGCTCTTGCAAATAATGCTCTAAGCCTTGGGCAGGTAATTGACCCGCGCTAATATTTTCTTGATTTACGGATGGTTTTGAATCTTCTAGCTTCTCAATCTCATTTGTTAATGGTTCTGATATAGCGCTGGCTGCTGCTTTGCTTTATCAGGTTGTGCTACGGGACTGGTCGCCGCGCGCGCATTCATTGAAGGATAGTGCTGAGTAATCGTGCGATAAGGAGATACAGTGGCTTTTGCCTGTTGCAGGCTGTCTTTTTCTGCACCTTCTACGTCTTTTTTTACCGCATTATCTTTTCTAGATTCTATTACTACGCTTTCACTTTTATCTAAAATAGCATTGCTTGAAAGGGTCGCTTTGTCAGCGCTATTATTTTGCTCTACTTCTGCAATAGCTTCTTGCGTGTTCTCTAATTGTTCATTGTCTACATCAGCTAAGCCCAAATGACTCGCATCAATAGTGGATGTCTCCGCTAAGGTTATCGCGCGTTCAAGGATATTACGTAATTCGCGTACATTACCCGCAAAGTCGTGATGTTGTAGGCGCGCGCACGCAGCATGGGTCAGTGTTGGCGGCGACTCCAATTGCCATTCGTCCGCAATCAGGGTCAAAAAGTGCTTGGCCAATACCGGTATATCATCACGTCTTGCGTTAAGCGTCGGCAGTTTAAGCTCAATGACATTGATGCGGTAATATAAATCTTGGCGAAAGCTACCTTCTTGTACCAGCTGATTTAAATCCTTATGCGTCGCTGATAGGGTACGAATATCAACTGGCACTTCTTTGGTATCGCCGATCGCGCGCACAGTTTTTTCTTGAATGGCGCGCAGTAATTTGACCTGCATCGCTAGTGGCAAGTCGGCGACCTCATCTAAAAATAGCGTACCGCCATTAGCCTGTTGAAACAGTCCTTGTTTATCAGCCACAGCGCCAGTAAAGCTGCCTTTTTTATGACCAAAAAATTCTGACTCCATCAGCTCTTATGGAATCGCGCCGCAGTTGACTGGTACAAAGCTGCTATTACGGCGCGGACTTAAGTCATGGACTAAGCGCGCAACCACTTCTTTACCAGTGCCTGACGCCCCCGATAAAAAAACTGGCGCTTGCGAGCGCGCTAATTTTAAAATGGTATTTTTTAACGGGTGCATGACAGCTGAGTCGCCAATCAGACGGCTATCGAGCATTTGCTGCTCAGGTGTTGACTTTGCGGCGTTATCTTGATGAATAACCTTGAGTGCATTTTCAACCAATTGACGCAGGCGCGGCAGCTCAAGCGGCTTATTAACAAAGTCAAAAGCGCCCAGCTTCAGTGCTTCAATCGCCAAATCCATACTGCCATGCGCGGTAATCACGGCAACGGGCGTACTTGAGCTGCTGCTAATATGCTTAACCAACTCTAAGCCTGAACCATCAGGGAGTTTTAAATCGGTTAAATAAAAATCATAGTCGTTTGCTTGCCAATAGGCTTTGGCTTGCAACAAGGTATAAGCCACATCGCTTTTGATGCCCATTTTGGTTAAGGTAATTTGCATCAAGCGGCATAAATCTACTTCATCATCAACGACTAGCGCGGTTGTGGTCATACATCATCTCATTGTCTTAAAATACTGCAAGGCATTAAAAATAGGTTTTATCTAAGTTTTCAACTGCTTCATTATCAATGGCCGCGTTGTCAGTAGCAGGCGCAATCAAACGAAAACAGGTTTTTTTGTGTTCTGGAATATAAAGTAGGCGCGCATGGTTGGCCTCACAAAATGCTTGCGATAAATACAAGCCTAAACCTGTGCCCGCCTTATCAGTGGTAAAAAATGGATTGAACAAGTGGTTTAAATCTGCCGTGCTTACACCTGTGCCATCGTCCAATACATCAATTATAACATCGTTATCGGCACAATAAATTTCGATTTCCACAACGGCATGAGGGTGAGCATAATTGCTATGACGTAAGCCATTGTTAATTAAATTGATAAAAATTTGCTCTAATTGATGCGGATCAAAGGAGATGGTCGGCTGCGCATGACTGTGTAAAAAAACATCGTGACCTTGAAAATAGTTTGTCAAAAATTCTGGCATCCAGTCGGCAAGAGCAATTAATTGCTGCTTAGCGGTTTGCTGGCGTGACAGTTTTAAAACGTCTTCAATAATACGATTAACGCGCTTTGTTTGCGTGAATATCATTTTATAAAGCTCATGATTGCCAGCCAAGGCATCATTTGCGCTTGCACTCTCTATGGCCTGACTTTCTTCAATATCTTCTATCAGTAGTTGACTGGCTTGCGAGATAGCGGCTAAAGGATTTCTTATTTCATGAGCAATACTGGCGGTCAGTTGCCCGAGTGAGGCCAATTTTAACTGTTGGGCGCTGGCTTGTTCGCGGCGTAAGTCTTCCAATATGACAAGCTTACTGTCATCTTTTAACGGAATGATTTCGACGCGAAGCTTACCAAAGACAGAGGCATTGGCAGTAGCTGGCAATTCATAGATAAAACTGCGAGATTGTCCTGTTTCTATCGATAGGCAGGCTTCAAAAAGCTGCAAATGTTGCGCGCGAAACTGCTGCTGAAAGTCGGCGAGTGGTTTGTTTGCAATATGATTTTTAATATTATTTGAAGAGTTGTTTGCATGGCTGTTTAAAGAATTGTTTAACAAGTTGTTTGGCGAGCTACTGAGCGCAGCATTTGTCTCAACATACTCTGCCTCCATTGCCGTAGTATTTGGAATACTGAGTAATTGATAAGCCGCAAGGTTAGCTAAAACTACTTGTTCACAATCGATAACAATGACACCGTTGGCCATTTGGGGGATGACTTCTTGATTGATAACGTTTAAGCGTTCGACTTCTTTGGCGTGGCGGGCCGCTACTTTCTCAACTTGTACCAAGCGCTGCGAGATTGACCAACTTAAACCGCCGACTGCCAAGAAGCTGGCTGACATCAGGAGCGCATCACCCAAATTTGCCAAACTCATGCTATTGGCAATCGCATAAAAAACTGCTGATAGATAACGAAAATAATCGCCAGTAAAGTAATAATCAGCGCTTGCGAGCTATGAAGCAGCATAAAGCTGGCGGCAACCACCACCATATACAGCATGGTCAACTGCAAATCAGGCGCGCCAGCGGTATAAAGCAGTAAGCTTAAAATAATGACGTCTACTGCCAAACCAAACGCCAGCTGTTGCCGTGGATGCTTGGTCACCACATAAAATAAACCCAATAAAATTAAGCTTAGAAGGACATAAAAACTGAGCGCGGTTTGCTGCAAAAAACTTGGTAATGATGAGCCATCGTTAGCGCGCGCTGTGATATACACCATCAGCATCGAAAATAGGCTGACGACAAAGCGATAGCTGCTATAAATCAGACCTAGCCTGCGCAACTGCGGCAAAGGTAAGGTGTCATCGCGCTGAAAATAATCAATAACAGTCGCGATGACGCTACTAATAGAGTTCATAGGTTTCGACGGCGCAGGTTTTAGAAATTTCATAGGCGTTAAGGGTTTCGGTATTTCTATAGGCTTTAAAAATTAACCGTCATAAAAGAAAAGACGCCTAAAATGCATGCGCATAGCGACTTACGGTTGAATAAGCCCATGGCGAATGGCCAAATGGGTCAGCTTTACATCGCTATCGACACCGACTTTTTCATAAATACGGTAACGATAAGTATTGATGGTTTTGACGCTGACAAATAGTTGATCGGCGATTTGCTGCGGACTTTGGCAATTTACCACCATCATCGCGACCTGTTTTTCACGGTCACTTAATAAGTCAAAAGGTGAGCTGGCATTATCAGATAGCAGAACATTCGCCAATTGCTCGGCAACGTCTTGGCTAAAGTAACGCCCGCCCTGATAGACTTTTTTCACCGCGCGTATCATCTCATCAAGCGGCGTCCCTTTGGTGATATAACCATTGACACCCGCTTTGATGAGCATCGACGGGTAAGGCTGCGCTGACATGCTACTCACGGCCAAAATCTTAAAGCCCATATCAAGCTGAATAAGGCGTTTGGTGGCTTCAAGCCCGCCAATATTGGGCATATTGACATCGAGCAATATCACATCCGGACGCAGTTGTTTTGCCAATTTAATCGCCATATCGCCGCTATCTGCTTCGCCGACGACTTCGATATCGGCACTATCTGCCAACATGCGGCTAATGCCCATTCGCACCAAATCATGATCATCTACTACTAGTACTCGAATCATAGTTATACTCTTTTCTATTGGTCAGAATAAAGGGTGCACTGTTAAACTTAAACTATCTAAATGATTTTATTTTCTTATTATAAATGTCAGCTGCTATAAATTTATTGACTAAAATATGTAAACTCACAAACTCCCTTATATTAAGCAGCATACTTTTATATGAACCTTGCAATTGTGCCCTTATAAGCTTAAATGTAATGCTATATTGCGCCATTGTTAATTAATATTGCTGTAATATAAAGTAAATGTAGTAAAATTTGAATGTGGTCAAAAAACGACATCTAATTGATTTAGTAGATTAAACTTAAATGCAAACCATGATACACTAAAAATACAAAAACTCTATGCGAGTATCTACAAACACAACCACAAACGCTACGTACGTTGTTGATATTAGTTAGTATGTAACCGATTATCTAACTAATGGCAGCGCGGCTGCAGGAGGCATAATGAAGCAACTACCATTAACCAAACAGCAATTAATCGCTGCTCTGATTTCATTGAGTTTGGGCAGTGTTGCACAAGCGGCACTTACCATTAATGGTAGTTCTAGCTCTGAGTCTAGTGCTCGTGTGAGCTGGGGCGGTGCCGACAGCTTATCTGAAGCACGTAAAATCATGTACAACAGCAGTAATAGCTCGGCGATTAAAAAAGTAGACAATGGTTACGGCGCCACCAATATTACTAATGCACACAGTTTTGGAAGTACCAATAATAATAACTTTAACAATACCAACAGCTATAACACCGCTTATCGTGGCGGTTTTAACAGCGGTAGTATGATTCCAATCAGTACCGATTCGCGCAGTGTTGCGGTTATCGATGCTGAAACCGGCGAATCTATCTACGAAAAAGCTGCTGATATTGCCCGTCCGATGGCAAGTATTACCAAAATTATGACAGCGATGGTGGTGCTAGACGCCGGTCTTGACATGCGTGAAGAGATTACCCTTGATCCAGAAGATTTCGTCGGTCCAAAACGCGCCAGCTCAAACCTTAAGTCAGGTGACCGTTTGAACCGTGCTGAGATGCTACTTATGGCATTGATGAAATCAGAAAACCCAGCTGCAAAAAGCCTAGCGCGTAACTATCCAGGTGGTTATAGTGCCTTTATGCGCGCTATGAACCGTAAAGCACAAGATTTGGGCATGACCACCGCTTTCTTCGGTGACCCAACGGGTCTTGATAAGCGTAATGTCGCTTCATCAAATGATCTCGTTAAAATGGTACGTGCAGCTGGTAACTACGATGTCATTCGTCGTTTTTCGACCACCAAAAGCTATGACTTTTATGTCTCTAACTACTCAAGCGGCAACCGTACCTATAAAGCTAACAATACCAGCAGCTTAGTGCGTGATGGTAGCTATCCAATCGGTATCTCAAAAACTGGCTTTATCAATGAAGCAGGGCGCTGCGTGGTGATGGAAACCCGCGTCAATAATCGTCCAGCGATTATCGTGATTTTGGGCGCAAACAGTTCAGCGACACGTTGGGGTGATGCTAAAAATATCTTAAACAGTTTGGCGACTCGCCGTACCGTATAAGCGTGCTATTTTAATATTGATGTGCAAGGCTGTTATGTAATATAACGGCCTTTTTATTGGGTCAAATTTGAGCTTGTTTGAGGAAAAATGATATGTTCCAAGCATCGGCTATGGCGCCCGCGCCCAGATTATACTTACTTACCAATGATGATGAATTCGCGCTGTTATATGCAAAATTGGAAGCAGCATTAGCAACAGGGCTGGTAGCATTATTGCAAATTCGCCGTAAAAAAACCTTACAATCAGCAAATGGCAAAGCAAAACTCTATGAGGAAGCGCGGCAGGTGGTCAGCTTAGCTAGAGCCTATAATGTCGATATTGTGATGAACGATGACACTGCACTTGCCAAAAAACTTGGTATCGGGGTACATTTAGGTCAACAAGATGGTGAGATAAATAACGCCAAAACTGTCCTAGCACCAAGTGAAATTATCGGACGAACTTGTCACGGCGATGTAGCGCTGATCAAACAAGCAAAAGAAGATGGCGCAAGCTATGCGGCGATGGGCGCTGTTTTTGCCTCAAACACCAAACCTAATGCCAATGTGATATCTCGCCAGCAGCTCATTGAAGGTTGTCAACAGGGGATCGATATATGCGTGATAGGGGGATTGACGGCGGAAAATATAACCGAGCTTTCGGGTTTGCCAATTACCTATGTGGCGGTCGTTGGCGATATTATGGATTTGCCTGTAGAGAAAATTGCCGCGCGTTGTCAGCAATGGCAGCAGGCGCTTAGCAGATGGCAAACGCCTGCTTGATTAGAAAGTTATATCAATTCTTTAATCTTTAAAGCTAACATTTATTTCAAGTAACATTATTTGAAATAGCCATTAAAAATTATTCTGCATGTTCCATACACAACGTGGCATATGGCAGCGCTTTCAAGCGTTGCTCTTCAATTTGTTTGCCGCACACTTCACATTCACCGTAGGTACCGTTTTCAATACGGCTTAGCGCGTTTTCGACGTAGATAAGGCTTTGACGCGCTTCATCCATCAAGCTTGCGCGCATGTCGTTTTGACGGTATGAGATGGCCTGATCTTCCCAATGTTCATTGAGGTCGTCTTGCGGGTTTTGAATATGGTCTTCGATTTTATCAATGCGAGTTTCATATTCTTCCTTTAGGTTTAGCAGGTCTTGTTTGGCAGTTTCAATATCAATACTCATAATTTTCTCCTGAGAAATTGTTTTCATTGTTAGGTTTATTATTCATTATCATCATAGGTTTTATAATAAGCCGCTTTCTTATAATGAGCGGTGCTTATCACAAACACTCTTTTACCATAGACAGCCTAACGATAAAGTACCACCACGAAATGTTACTGTTTTTAGTACATGTGATTACTATTGAAATTTGGCAGTTATATGGATTGATAATCTATAGCGCAAAATTTATCGCAGTTCTTTATAAGAGAAGACTAAAAACTGCTAGAATACACCGCTGAAATTCTTGCTTGGACAGTTCTATAACACCAAGTGCGAGAATGACCCATAATATACGTCTTAAAATGACTATTTCGTGAAAACGTTTTGCAGTTAGCAAACAGCCATATTGTAGATTAACCATAGATGATGCATAGGAGCAGGTAATGAATTTTTTGCGTATGAGTGAGCTGAGCTTAGCGGATAAAGTGGTATTGATTCGTGAAGACTTAAATGTGCCTATCAAAGATGGCAAAGTCGCAAGCGATGCGCGCCTGCGAGCCAGTTTGCCTACCATCAAAATGGCGTTAGAAAAGGGCGCGGCGGTGATTGTTTGCTCACACCTTGGTCGTCCGACAGAAGGCAGTCCTGAGGCCATCTATTCGCTTGCACCAGTTGCTGACTATTTAAGCGATAAGCTAGCTGCGCCAGTCAGCTTGAATAAAGACTATCTAACTCAAGGCGTGGCAATCAAGGCAGGCGAAGTCGTGCTGCTAGAAAACGTGCGCTTTAATAACGGCGAGAAGAAAAACGACGCAGCGTTGGCGCAAAAATATGCGGATTTGTGCGATGTGTTTGTCATGGACGCGTTTGGTACGGCGCACCGCGCGCAAGCGTCAACCGAAGGCGTGACCCAAGCGATGCATCAAGCGGGCAAAGTCGCTTGCGCTGGACCTTTATTGGCCGCTGAGCTTGATGCCTTAAGTATTGCGCTTGAAACGCCAGCCCAACCGATGCTTGCAATCGTTGGTGGTTCAAAGGTCTCGACCAAACTTGAAGTACTGCATAGCTTAGCAGAAGTATGCTCGCAAATTATCGTTGGCGGCGGTATTGCCAACACTTTTTTGGCAGCGCAAGGTCATAGCGTTGGAGCATCATTATATGAGGCGGAATTGGTCGATACCGCTCGTGATATTATGAGTAAGACTGAGATTTTATTGCCAGAGTATGTGGTCGTGGCCGATAAAAATGAGATTGATTTTGCGGACTTTACTGGCTCGTTACAGAAAGCTACCGCTACTATTAAGTCGGTCGATACCATCGGCGATAATGACATGATTTTAGACATCGCGCCAGAGAGCGCCAAGCAATTAGCGGCTGCTATCATTAAGGCAAAAACCATTTTATGGAATGGACCGGTCGGCGTATTTGAAGTCGATGCTTTTGGTCAAGGTACGCAAATCGTGGCAAACGCGGTTAAAGATAGCCAAGGGTTCTCGATTGCGGGCGGCGGTGACACGTTAGCGGCAATTGATAAATATCAAGTGGCTGATGGGGTCAGCTATATGTCAACGGGCGGCGGCGCGTTCTTAGAATTTGTAGAAGGTAAAGTGTTGCCAGCAGTCGCTGCTTTACAAATCAGCGAGTAATTGTTTCATCGTCATTTACCAATTAAGTAACATTAGACGTACAACTTATTATGAGCATCTGGGGTAGGCTATAAAAATAATAAAGTGACCATCGTGTTTGGTTTTATTGTTGTTTGGCCTGTCTGTATGAGAGCTGCAGGATAGAAGTGAGCGAGAAAGGTCACAGCTTATTATTAAGTAGTAATTATTTGTTTCCATACTGAAAATTATGATTGCATGCCCAATTTGTACTCTATAAAATAGCGAAAATCATGTATTTGGCATGCTTTATTTACGAGAGGTTTATTATGTTAAAACGTCATTTGTTACTTGCTAGTGTCCTTGCTGGTACCTTTGCAATTACTGCATGTAGCCAAGAAACACAAGATAAAACGGAAGCTGCTGCTGAGTCTGCTGGTGACGACGCTGCTGCTAACACAGAAGTTGCCGCTGCTGAAACAGAAGCCGCAGCTGCTGACGCTGAAGTTGCTGCCCAAAACGCTGGCACCGAAGTTGCTGATGGTGCTGAGACAGCTGGGGCTGCTGCGACTGACGCGATAGAAAATACTGGTGAAGCAGTTGTAGTTGGCGCAAATGAAGCCGTTTCCGCTACTGCTGGCGTGGTTGCTGATGGTGCCTCTGCTGTTGAAGAGAAAGCCAGTGAAAACGCAGTAGAAGCAGAACAACAGTACTAATTGATTGCTAAGCAGTTATGATTCATTCAAGTTATTTGATTTTAATAATTGACTTGCATGCATAGCGCTATAATAAATAGCGGTCTTATAAGCCTCGAAATACTAAAAAGCTTTGGTGATGACCAAGGCTTTTTGCGTTTTATGCATTGTTAAAAGTAAAGTATGCAATAGCATCATTCATCAATTAAACCAAAGCTGTAACCTCGATACAATCGGTATGCTCAATAAAACCGCAAGCTTAATCGAGCCTAATAATGTGAGCCTAATAAATAGTCGCTCAACCGCTACGAAGCGTGGGCAAAATTTGCTATAATCTGCGCGTGATAATTGCTAGTAAAAATCCTGCATTTTCCCAACTGTTCTATAGTGCTGCTTGTCGATTTACCTACCTTGCAGCGAGGATAGAACACTTGTAATCACCAAATCGTTACAAGTATTTATTTTAAAATCTAATCAGAGAGCGTTTTATGGCCTTAATATCTTTACGTCAACTTTTGGATCATGCCGCTGAGCACAGCTATGGTGTCCCGGCCTTTAACGTCAATAACTTAGAGCAGATGCGTGCCATCATGATGGCGGCCGACGCTTGTGATTCACCTGTCATCGTGCAAGCCAGTGCGGGCGCGCGTAGTTATGCAGGGTCAGCATTTTTACGTCATCTGATTATTGCTGCGATTGAAGAATGGCCGCATATTCCGGTGGTGATGCATCAAGACCATGGCATGTCACCTGCTATTTGCCAGCGCTCAATTCAGCTTGGTTTTTCATCAGTAATGATGGATGGCTCGCTCGGTGAAGATGGAAAAACGCCTATGGACTATGATTATAATGCCAGCGTGACCCGCGAAGTGGTGAAAATGGCCCACGCGTGCGGCGTTTCTGTCGAAGGTGAAATTGGTTGCTTAGGTAGCCTTGAGACCGGCATGGCAGGTGAAGAAGACGGCTCAGGTGCAGAAGGTGTATTGGATCACGAGCAACTATTGACCAGTGCTGATGAAGCCGAGCAGTTTGTTAAAGATACTAATGTCGATGCATTAGCCATTGCCATTGGTACCAGTCATGGCGCGTATAAATTTACTCGTCCACCGACAGGCGATATCTTATCGATTGAGCGCGTCAAAGAGATTCATGCGCGTATCCCGCATACTCACTTGGTGATGCATGGTTCGTCGTCAGTACCGCAAGAATGGCTAAAAGTTATTAATGAAAACGGCGGTGATATCGGTGAAACCTATGGTGTGCCGGTTGAACAAATCGTTGAAGCGATTAAGCACGGCGTCCGCAAAGTCAATATCGATACCGATTTACGTTTGGCATCAACGGGCGCTATCCGTAAATTCTTGGCAGAAAACCCTAGCGAATTTGATCCACGTAAATATTTCAAAGCCTCTATGGTTGCGATGTCAGATATCTGTACCAATCGTTTTCAAGCCTTTGGTTCAGCGGGTCAGGCGCATAAAATTCGTCCAATCAGCCTTGAAGGTATGGTCGATTTTTATAAATAAGTGTGGCCAAAAAAGCATGCTCATTGAGCCATAACAGCCGCTTATTTTTAGCGCAAACGCTATAAGCAGTTTTTATATTAAATCTTCTCTGCACACGACAAAAAAATCATCCCCACCCGATTTTCATAGGTTTAGGGGTTAAAAAGCTAACTAACTGTCGAAATACAGTCTTATCATTGTTAAAGAACACCAAGTGAAGGCCCTC